>JAICEG010000426.1 GCA_025924295.1 Vicinamibacteria bacterium | reverse complement strand
GTTACAGACGTTTGCCAAGACCATCTACCTGTCCCAGACCTGCCAGCAGAAAGACGGGAAGACGACCTGGTTCCTCAACCTCGAGGACGCCTTTGAGGCCTTTCAGCAGGACCCGGGGCCGCGCGAGTGGCGGACGCACTTCCACGTGCCGGTGTTCCTGACCGACCTCGGACACGGGTTCGGGACGACACGCTTCGGACTCGAGCAGGCCCTGGCCGTCCACAAGCAAACGCCGCTCTCGACGCACCTCGAGATCGAGACCTACACCTGGGACGTGCTCCCCGATCACCTCAAGACCGGCGACATCGTCGAATACGTCACGCGCGAGCTGGAGTGGGTCAAGGGGCAGCTCGCATAAGTGGATTGAACGTTCCACTTCAAAGGATTCAGCATGAACGTCGGCTTCATCGGTCTCGGCCGCATGGGACAGGGGATGGCGAGACGCATCCTCGGAGCCGGGCACGAGCTCTCCGTCTTCGACATGGCCGCTGCCGCGACGGTGCCATTCGGGGAGGCAGGTGCCCGCGTCGCGTCCTCCGTCGCCGATCTCTGCTCTGGTCGCGAAGTCGTCGTGACGATGCTGGTCGAGGACAAGGCGATCCTTGGCGTTGCACTGGGCAGCGGTGGATTGTGTGACTCACTTCCGCGCGGCGCGATCCATCTGGTGATGGGCACCCATGGTGTGGGTACTGTCCGAGAGCTCGAATCGAAGCATCGCGAGGCCGGGCAGGTGCTCGTGGCGGCTCCTGTGCTCGGCCGCCCTGATCTCGCCGCCGCCGGTCAGCTCGGCATTGTCGCCGGTGGTCCTGAAGATGCAGTAAACCGCTGCGAACCTCTTCTCAGCGTCATGGGCCGCAAGACTTTTCCTGCCGGTGTGAAGCCCGAGTCGGCGACGGCGATCAAGCTCGCCAACAACGCCGTGCTCGGTTGTGCAATGGTGGCGATGGCCGAGGGCTTCGCGCTGGTGAGGAAGTACGGCGTGGTGCCGCAGGTCTTTCAGGACGTGATGACCGAGGGGCTGTTCTCTGCCACGGCCTACAAGGTGTACGGCCAGAAGATGGTCGACGAAAGCTACGATCAGGTCGGGTCTCCCATTTTTGTCGGATTGAAAGACGCCAACCTCATCGCATCGGCGGCCGATCTCGCGCGCGTCCCGATGCCGAGCCACAACGTCTATTACGAGCGCCTGCTGGGAGCCGTCGCACACGGTGACGGTGACCGCGATCAGGCCGTCCTGGCCCGCGAACAGGCTCGCGCCTCAGGCCTCGAGTAAGGCGATCGAATACACTAGTTTGCCTCCGGGTCTTGCCTCTGGCTGGCCCGAGAGCGGCCCGACCCTGAAGTGAAGTGACTGCCCGAGAGCCTAGAGCCCAAAGCCTAGAGCCATGACCGGAGGTTTGACCTTGGCTGCTACAGGAACACTGTCCCTCGTTGAACCCCTGACGGCACCGTACGACCGCGAACGGTTGGAAGACGTCGGGTTCATGACGTGTATGTCCCTGGTGCTCCTGGGCAACTTTGCGCAGACCGGGCACTTCGGCGGGCCACTCGCGTACACGCCCTACAACGTCGCGACGCATCTGGCCGGGCCCGATCTCGGGGGACTGCGCTTCGACTACCGGCGTCCCAAGCATCCGTACAGCGACAAGTTCATGCTCGCCGGCGGGCATTGCATCCCGACGTGCTACGCGCTGTGGATGATCATGGGGCAGGCGTTGGCGCGGAAGTACGAGGCGACCGGCAACAAGCGCTACTTCGCCGATCCGCACGTCGCCATCCTCCCGATCGACGCGCTCGGGTTCCGCCGTGGCGCCGGTGCGATGAAGACGCTGCTGCAGGATCACGGTCTTGCCGACCATCCGCTCTTCGCGCAGGCGAAGCAGCGCGGCATTCGCGCACTCGCCGGACACGCAGAGAGCACTGACGTCACCAACGACGTCAACGGAGGCCCGTCAGGAATCGGCGTCGCGACAGCGGCCGGCAAGGCGGCGTTCTGGGACGTGATGGGCGCGGGCATAAACGCGCCGAAGATCATCGCCTTCGAAGGCGAGTTTGCGATGACCGAGGGGCACGCGCAGGAACTGAAGACGCAGGCGCTCGCATTCAAGGTCGGCAAGCGGCTGCGCGTGATGATCTCCGACAACAACGCCGGCATTGACGATTCGCTCATCGGCGGCGTGATCGATCGCAAGTACGACGGTTATCGCCTGATCGAGCAATGGACGTCGTACGGCTGGAACGTCTTCGTCGTGCAGGACGGTAATGCCTACGACCAGGTCGTGGCCGTGCTCAAGACGATGGAGCACTGGGATCCGAGCGACCGCCGGCCGATGGCGGTGATTGGCAAGACGACCAAGGGCTACTGGCCCGCCGCCGTGGATCACAAGATTCCCGACTTCGGCGATCAGGTCGTCGGCTATCCGAGTCATCCCTACGCGATGAAGATGAACTCGGATTACTTCGTGGCGCTCGCCAAGACGTTCGAGAAGCGCTACGGTGTCGAGTTCCAGGGCATTCGCGACGGCGCCGTCAAGGATCCGCGCGAGCGGCTGGTCCAGTTCAAGACGAACCTCGACGTGGTCATGTCACTGCTCGATCGGAACGGCATCGGCGACTGGCTTGCCGACCGCCTGGTGGAGAACGGGGAGTCGCTCTCCGACTCGATCGCACTTCGCGCGCCGGCGAACCAGGATCCGTTCCAGGACGAGCGGCTGCGCGTGGCCAACCTGCCGGTTGAACCGCAGAAGGTCTCCGTCACGAATCCCGTGTCCGGTGCGACAAAGGACGTGGCGATCACCTTGTTCCGTAAAGCCGGGGAAGTTGCCGGCACGCGGCGAGGCATCTCCGAGATCGTCAAGTGGATGAACTACGTCACCGGCAATCGTTTCCTGACGATCGCCGCCGACCTCTCCGAGTCGATCAACCTGGAGCACGGAAGCCTCTGGGGCCACTACGATCCGGAGACCAACGTGACGGGCACACGCCTCAAGGCCGCGATCCAGGAAGCCGGTAACGTGTCGAGTGCCATTGGACTCGTCAGTCAGAGCGCATCGCTGGATCCGGACAAGTTCGCCGGCGTGTGGGCGATCAGCGGTACCTACGGCGCCTTCACGCCGCTGATGTACACGCCCGCGCGCGTCTGGAGTCAGCAGAATCAGGACAGCCCGTTCCGGACCGGCGTGCTGCACATCCTGGTCGGCCACTCAGGGCCCGAGACAGCCGCGGATGGGCGCACGCACTTCGGCATCTTCGCGCCCCAGGTGTGGAAGCTCTTTCCGCGAGGACAGTCGATTCACCTCAATTTCTGGGACTACAACGACGTGGCGCCGGCCTATTTCGCAGCCGCGGAGATTGCCGCACGCGAGAAGAAGGTCGGCGTGATCACCCTGGAGGTCGCGCGCCCGGATTTCCCGGTGGCCGATCGCGCCACGTTCGCTGACACCGATCTCAGAGCGGCGGCCAAGGGCTTCTACGTCATTCGCGATTTCAAGCCCGGCCAACCACGGCACGGCTACGTCGTCACCCAGGGGTCCAGTTCCACCGTCAACCTGGTCAGCACGCTGCCGAAGCTGGAGGCAGCGGGGGTGAACGTGAAAGTGATCGCGGCGATCAGCGAAGAGCTGTTCGATCGCCAGCCGGAGGCCTATCGACAGTCGGTGCTTCCACCTGAGGCGTACTACGATCTGATGGTGGTCTCGACCGGTACGCGACGGGTGTGGCCGCTGAAAGATGTGGGACCGCTGACCGACGAGTACTCAATGACGTCGGACTGGGATCACCAGTGGCTGACGAGCGGCCTCGAGCCGGACGTCATTGCCGAAGCGCATCTCGATGCCGCGTCGATTCTGTCGGGCATTCAGCGTTTCGCGCAGGATCGAGATGCTCGATTGTCCCGTCAACGGGATTTCTTGACGCGCCTGTAATCCGCCTTCCGATCGCGTCGGTCGCAAGTGTAGAGGACCGCAAGGCGCGGGTCACCCCGCTGCCTGGCGCCTGGCGCAATCTATTACTGCCTTGCGGACCACGCCCCGTACCCGATCCCCTCCCACGGCATGCCGCGCTCGAAGTGCTCCCGCCACGGATAGACAGACTGTCCGGTCACCGATGACTTGATGTCTCGTACACTGGCGAGCTTCTTGGCCGGAACCCCGACCACCACCGATTCGGCCTCGACGTCCTTGTTGACCAGGGCGGACGCGCCGACCAGGGAATCGTGGCCAATCCTCACCCCGGCCATGATGACCGCCTGCGTAGCAATGACCGCAAACTCCTCGACGACCACGCCATGGAGGATGGTGGATGGTGGCTGCGGATCGTTAGTGAGCACCACGTAGGGGAAGATCCACACGAAGTCCCCGATCTCACTCTTCTGGCCGATGTGGACGTTGCTGTGG
>JAICEG010000425.1 GCA_025924295.1 Vicinamibacteria bacterium | reverse complement strand
CCCCGGGGCGCCTGCTGGACCAGTGTTTGCCTCACCTAAGGGTATGCCCGAGACAACCACAGCTATCCCATCACGGCGCTCCCTCCCAAACCAGCCACCAGCAGCTCGACGTGTTTCATCAACTGAGTATGCTCGGGAGGCGGCCCGATCCGCTCGAGAACCGCACCCGATCACGCCGCCTCAGACCTTAGAGCGACGTCCTGTCACACAGACACGACTGACGCCGCGAATCTCGACACTGCTGCTGCGAATCGAGAGTGAGTACCATGAAATGCCTGGGCTCAAGCTCACCGAGGCGCAGGCACGCCGGTTGTGGGATCTCGACGGCGACACCTGCAATCTCGTCCTGACGACACTAATGGAACAGCGATTTTTGAAGTGCACCGCGAGCGGCATGTATGTTCGCGCAACTGACTGATGCGTGGCCTGCCCAAAGAATCACGTCGATGATGCTGAAACTGAAACGCGCTTATGAGCCGGAGTCGCGTTCCGACGGCACCCGTCTTCTCGTCGAGCGTTTGTGGCCCCGCGGCCTCTCGAAGGCCACGTTACGCATCGACGCGTGGCTCAAAGACGTCGGTCCCAGCACGAAACTGCGACAGTGGTTCAACCACGATCCAGGCAAGTGGCCGGCGTTTCGCGCTCGTTACTTCCGTGAGCTCGATTCCAGGCCTGAGGCGTGGCGGCCCATCGTCTCGGCTGCTCGCCGAGGCACCGTCACGCTCGTCTACAGCTCGCGCGACACGGTGTACAACAATGCGGTTGCGCTCAAGGACTACCTGCAGTCGAAGATTCGCAAGGCTCGATCCGGGTGATCCGTCTGTGCCACGGCTCTTGCGGAGTGTGAATCGACCGTCACGCGGGCGCCCCGGAGCGCAGTCCTCGATGATTCTTCGCCCGGTGCCGCCGTTCCGCCTTGGCTTTACCGTCTGGGCCCTGCGCCGTCGCCCGCGGAACGCGATCGACCGATGGGATGGTACGACCTACCGCCGCGTCGTGGTGATGGGGAGTCACTCTACTGAGCTGGCTGTGCGCCAGGAGGGAAGGCCTACGGCGCCGCGCCTGATCGTCACAGTGACGCCGCCGTTTCGGACGGAGCTTGAGAGGCAACACGTCCGCAGCACGATTGATCGTCTCCTCGGGGTGAGTGTCGATCTCGGCCGGTGGTACCGAACGGCGGAACGAGATCCACACCTGCGAACGCTCGCACACCGGTTTCGCGGTGTGAAGCCGCCACGATTTCCCACGCTGTTCGAGGCGCTTGTCAATGCCGTCGCCTGTCAACAGTTGTCCCTCGTGGTCGGGCTGGAGCTGCTCAACCGCCTCGCGGTCAAGTGCGATGTGAAGCGCAAGACAGGAGACGGCGGCGAGCACTACGCTTTTCCCGCTCCGGGCGATCTCGCGCGTCTATCGCCAGCCACGTATCGGGCGATTGGTTTCAGCCGGCAGAAAGCTCGAGCACTTCGGACGCTGGCTGTGGGTGTCGAACGCCGTGAAATCGATCTCGACCGGCTGACGAGCGTTGACGACATTGAGGTGACGGCGAAACTGCGCCAGTTGCGGGGCGTGGGGCGATGGACGGCCGAGTACGTGTTGCTGCGAGGACTTGGCCGGCTGCACGTGTTCCCGGGAGACGATGTCGGTGCTCAGAAGAGCCTGGCTCGCTGGCTCGGTCGTTCATCGCCGCTGGACTACGCTGGCGTACAAAGGGCGACGCAGGCATGGCGCCCGTATGCCGGACTCATGTATTTCCACCTGCTGCTCGACGGCTTGTCTCGATCCGGCGATCTGGAACGTGCGGTTTGATTATGACGGCTGCCTATGTTCGGGTCGGCCGCCTTGCGAGGTCCATCATGTCAGAAACACCGAACGAAGCGCCCCAGCGGCGGCCACACTCGAAGCCTGCAGCGGGGCCCTATCTCGAGCTCGATCTCGGGCGAGAACTCGAGGAGCTCCACCGTGAACCTGAGTGGAAGACCGGCCACAACGCAAAGACCCTTCTGAAGTTCGACAACCTGCGAGTCGTGTTGGCCGCGCTCAAGGCGGGCTCGAGCATTCCGCCGCATCAGACCGAAGGACGGATTTCGATTCACACGCTGCAGGGTCGCATCCAAGTACGGGCAGAAGGACGCACGTTCAACCTGCCTGCGGGAGGATTGCTCGCTCTGGACCAGGGGCTTCGGCATGACGTCGAGGCGCTCGAGGACAGCGCGTTTCTCCTGACCATCGCCTGGCCCGGCGGAGACGGGAATCGAGACATGTGAACAGCCGGAGACGGGCAGTAAAGATGTGCTTCGTAGAGAAACGAAAGATTGCCTCGTGAGACCGACTCGGCCAGAGAGCGTGGAGCGGAACGATGCCAATTCAGATCGGACAGACACCGGGAAGCGATTTCGATGAACCGCTTGGGTTGTTGAGTGACTGCCATCGCCGGATCGAGCACTTCCTTCATGTTCTGGTTGTCGTGGACGCCGAAGCCGCTGGCGGGCCGCTGACGTTGGCACACCGCAGCGCGCTCGAAGCATCGCTGAGATACTTCGCCATCGCCGCGCCGAAGCACACGGCCGATGAAGAGCAGAGCCTGTTCCCTCGACTGCGGGACAGCACCGATCCGGCCGCTGTCGCGGCGATGATCCTGGTGGCTCGTTTGGAGCGCGATCACGATGAGGCCGACGGCGATCATGCGGCGGTCGCTGTGCTTGCGCAGCGTTGGCTCGCGGAGGACTGTCTGTCACCTTCCGAGGCCAGAGAATTGCGTGAACGGCTGGCTCGGTTGCAGGTCCTGTATCAACGGCATATCAGGGTCGAAGATCAGGAGCTGTTTCCCGCGGCGGCACGCGTCCTGGACAGTGAGCAACTGCGCCAGATCGGTCGTGAAATGGCGGCCCGGAGACAGATTCGTTCCGACATTCCACTGGACTGAGAGGCTCGCCAACGGCGGTTCAGGGGACCTACGCGAGCACCGCCTCACTCTCCTCCGCGAGCTCGTACCTCGACGTGATGGCCGCCACGACGAGTGACAGCGCGTCCGCCGACTTCGATTGAACATATGTCCGTTCGTGATCTCTCAGCTCGCGCGCGAGAGCGTGGTCTCCGAAGACGTCGGAAACCCAGCGTGAGAAGTCACCTCGGCGAAGGTATCCGTCGGCATCTCCCAATTCGAGGTTCTCCAGCACGGCGACGAACTCCCGGAGCGTGTGTGCGCGAACCGCCGTCGTCGCGCGGCCTTCGCGAAACACGAACGCACGGTTATCAGTAATTGGAACGTCGACGTACTTCTGACGATGGCGGACGTGTGGCGTCAGACGCTCGCCGATGGTGAATGGCAACAGCTCGGAGCTTGCTTCGGCGGTGACCGGTAAGGCCACAGCCTGGTCAAGGCGAAGGCTGGGCAGCACGTCCCAGTCAGAAGGACTCACGTGCTGACACGCATGACAATGCTGCCGGAGAGCCTCGAGCTCCTTTCGATTCGACTCCCTCGTGACCAGGATCACTTCTGTTGCAGCGACAAGCGTCTGCGGCAACTGGGATGGCCAGTAGGTCACCACAATGTAGCCGTTGAAGTCGAGATCCAGCAGACGGTGCTTCACAGCATCACGCAGGAAGTAGTGTCCTTCGTCCACGACGATCCGATGAGGCGTACCGATGCGCCTCCGCATGACGTTCAGGGCTGGCAGCGTCGACCGGATGTACTCGAGTTTCGCGCGGTGTTCGATGCAGGAGAGGTCGATGACCACGCTGCGGTCCGGGTAACGCAGCGCGTGGAGCAGCGCGCGCGGAGTGGGTGGACCATCTTCTCCTCCGAGCACTCGAACGCCAGGAAGTGCGTCGAGCGTCCTGTAGTCCCCCTCCGGGTCGATGACGCAGAGACTGTACCCGTGAAGGATGAGCCGCTCGCAGAGGAGGCCGGCGAGCCAGGACTTACCGGAGTTCGTTTCACCCATGATGCATGTTCCTGCCGCGCACGGCCAGAGAGAACTCCCGCCCATCGGCGGTGTGCCCCAAGGTGAGACGGCGCCTTGCCCGAACCGGCGCAGGCAGTCGGCCCCTCGCGGCGAGACCTCTTATGAAGTCGCCGACGGCGGTCGGGTCGGAACCGCCGATAACGATATCCGCGGCAGCGCGGAGTGAAGAACTGCCCCATTCGACAGCCGCGCCCACCTCGGCGAGTCGAAGCAGTTCGTGATCGTTCTCGGCGTCGCCGACGGCTACGGCGTTGCGGGGTGACGCTCGAAGCATCTCCAGTGCGGCGCTCAGTCCTGTGGCTTTGCTGATGCCCTGGGTCAGCGCCATGACACGGCTTCGATTGAACACGAGCGCAATCGGAAGCTCGAGCTCGCGGATGACATCCAGCATCCGCGGAGCGGTGCTCGCATCCGCATCGACAAGGTACT
>JAICEG010000424.1 GCA_025924295.1 Vicinamibacteria bacterium | reverse complement strand
CCGAGATAGACCTGTCCGACCGTCTCCAAGCGACTATCAGAAACGAAGCCGTGGTGTCGCACCGTCTGCGCGTCGCGGAAGTACCGCTCGAGCCGGCTCCGCGCGTAGATCCCGTTCGTACCACCCATGCGGTGCATGAGATCGGTTGCGCGAGCCGCGCTGCGCACCGCCCACGTGCTGGACAGCATGAGGTCGGCCTTGTCCTCGAGCGTGAACGGCTGCTGCGCGACTGCACGTTGCCAGCCCTTGGCCAAAGCGCCGTAGAAGAAAAGGCGCGCCGATCGAACCATGGCCTCCGCTTCGGCGACGGCGGATTGAACGGCACCCCGATCTCGGGCCGTCTTCATCGAGCCGAGTGGGACCTTCGTTGTCACGATGTCGCGCAGTTCGCGGATGGCACCGCTGGCGATCGCCAGCGCCACCGGAGCGATGATTGGATAGGTCGCCGCCAGCGCCGGCATCCGGTACAACGGCCCGTCGAACGGCGCGAGCGGTACGGAGTCAGGCTCGAAACGGAACGCCCGCGATTCGGGCACGAAGACGCCGTTCGCCGCGATATCGTTGCTGTCGGTGCCGCGCATCCCGAGAGAGTCCCAGGTGTCGATGATCTCGACCTCGGTCGTGCGCATGACGACGGAGATGAAGTCCGGCCCGGCTGGCGTCATGCGCGGCTGGTCGCCATCGAAGACGATCGCGCTCATCAACGCCCATCGGGAATCATGAATGGTGCTCGCGAGCGGACCGCGGCCTGTGATTCGGTAACCGCCTGGCACCTCGTCGGCCCGGTGGGGAGGGCTGAACGACGCCGCCATCATCAGATCGGGGCCATCGGCGTACAGTTCAGCGACGCCTTCCGGCGACATGCGCGATGTCCACCATGCGCCGGTATTGACCTGAAACGCCCAGCCCGCGGCACTGTCGAACGTAGACACCTCTTCGACCACGCGCGCGAAGGTCACCGGATCAATCTCCAGGCCGCCGAGTGCCCGCGGTGTGAACAGGCGGAAAAGTCCCGCCGCTTGAAGCGCGTGGATCACTGGCGGCGCCAGCCGGCGATTCCGCTCCGTCGTCTCGACGTGCTTCGCAATGATGGATCCGACGTCGCGCGCGGCGGCGACGATGCCCTCGTCTACCGCGACAGGGGCGGTAGATAAGGAGTCTACGGAAGCGACGGTTGACTGCGACGACATTGTCATAGGCACACCCTCCCGAAGCGGCGCCGGCTCCCTCTCGGTTACGGCCGACAGACGTAATAGGCGTTCAGCGGATCGCCGTCGACTCTCGAGACGTCGACGACCGTGAATCCTGACTCCGCCAGAAGCTCGCGCGCCTTCTCCTCGCCCCAACACGCGCCCAGTCCTTCGCCGCCCTGCGCGAGTGAGACCGTCATGCAGTGCATGGTCGAGACCGTGAAGAGAAACGGCGCCAACGGATTGTCCAGATTGCCTTCAAGGCGACTCGACGCAGCGATGTCCACCATCAGAAAGACGCCATCGGGCCGCAGCGCCTCGTGAATCGCACGGAGGACGCGCCGTGGCGCGGCCTGATCGTGAATGGCGTCGAAGGCGGTGATGAAATCGAACGCCGCCGGCGTCGAGAAGGTCGCCGCATCCTGGGCCAGAAACTGTGCGTTGGTGAGATTGGCGGCCTCGGCTTCGGCGCGGGCGGTCGCGATCGCCTCGGCCGCAATATCCACACCTACGAACCGGCTGCGCG
Organism: Vicinamibacteria bacterium; assembly: GCA_025924295.1. GTDB lineage: Bacteria > Acidobacteriota > Vicinamibacteria > Vicinamibacterales > UBA2999 > Gp6-AA40. Next base: position 2,687 of record JAICEG010000424.1, on the reverse strand, counting down.
GGAAGCGCTGCGCCATCATCCGGATAGCCACGCCCTCGCCGCAGCCCATATCAAGGACGTCAACGCCCGCGTCGAGCCGATCGACGAGGCCCGGCACGAGCGGAAGCGTTCGGGTGAGCAACGTGGCTTCTAGTGTGGTGTGGCTGCTCTCGGCCATGAGCGCATGGAACCGCTCGAACGCGCGGTAATCGACGCCGCCACCCTTACGGAACACATCGACGATGGCGCCTTCGACCTGACCAAGCATCGCCACGATCTGCGCAAGCTCCGCCAGATTGTCGGGACCAGCGGCGCGTGTCAGCGAGGCGGCGTGCTCCCGAGGCAGCCAATACGTGCGCGTCGCCGGGTCGTACTCGATGATTCGGCCTGTGACCATCGCGCCGAGCCACTCGCGCACGTAGCGTTCGTTGAGACCGGCCGCCGCGGCAATCCGATCCGATGTTGCCGGTTCCAACGTGGCGAGCGTATCGAGCAGGCCGGTACGATGGCCGACGCTCAGCATCAGCGAGAGGAAGCCGCCGTTGACGATTCCAAGCGCTTGCTCCGCAAACGCCTGGGTCCGTGTCGTATCCAAGACGGTGCTCATGTCCTTCCCTCACCTCAGTGTGAAGACATCTAACGCGTGTCAGCGACGGACGCGAAACGCAGAGCGTGCCGTCACAGCCGCACGATCGAGAGCAGGTATTCCTGCGGTAGCAGCAGCCGACCGTCAGTGGCCTCGTTCCGACGCCTCCAGACATCGACGATGCGTTCCCGCATCTCGGCGAAGCGTTCCCCCAGCATGGCCTTCGCCGTCACCATCGGCGGAAAGTGCGCCATGAAGAAGTCGGCAAACGCCTCAACCGACTCCCACTCGATCCGGTTCACATGGCGCTCGAATTCGAAGCCGGTCGCAACCTTACCGAACAGCTCGCGCACGTGATCCTCACGGCCCCATAGCGGCGGCGGAGAGGCGTAGTCGGGCGGCGGTGGCATGTACGCAGCCGCCGCTTTCGAGAGGTCGCCAAACACGCCCTCCGGGGTCCACGTCGCAGTGACAATAGCGCCTCCCCGGCGGCACACACGCGCCATTTCCTGGGCAGTTCGATCGTGACGCGGGGCGAACATGTGTCCGAACGTCGAGAGCACCCGGTCGAAGCTGCCGTCCTCGAAGGGGAGATTCTCGGCGTCGCCCTCCCGCCAGTCGATGTCGAGTCCTTCCGCTCTGGCTTTGGCCCGGCCCGCCTCGAGCAGCTTGACCGCAAGGTCGAGCCCGGTCACGCGGGCTCCGGCGCGGGCTGCGGGCAGAGCGGCGTTCCCGGTGCCGCATGCGACGTCGAACACGCGCATACCCGGCGTGATGCCGGCGCGGGTCACCACGAGTTCGCCCACTTCGGCGATGTACGGAGAGCACGCGCTGTAATCGCCGCCCTCCCACGTGGCCCGCTGCCTGGTTTTGAACTCATCGAGCTGAAGTACAGCCATGCGGAACACCTCCTCGTCGGATCGGGGTTTCTGCCCATGAGTGCCGCAGGCGCGCCGGACGTTACAAGGGAGGATTAGCGGTGGGACCAGCCGCGGAAGGCGTCGAGCAGCGCGTTCCGCGCCTCTGACGAGAGCGACTCCTCGGGCAGCCGCCCGAGCGCACGAATCGTCTGGCGGAACTGCTCGAGGTACGTGCGGCACGCCTCGCACTCAGCAAGATGCGCTTCGAATCGCGCCCGATCGACCGGTGAAAGACGGTCCTCGAGATAGTCGCTGATGACCTCCACCAGCTCCCGGCACGGCATCTCGGGCAGGTCCTTCTCGATCACGTCGCCTCCGTGGCGGCAAAGTACCGCTCGAGCGCATGGCGGACCCGCGAGCGTGCCCGGTGCAGCAGCACTCGCTGATGTGTGTCTGTGAGCGCAAGAATGTTACAGACGTCGGTGGATGGCATGCCCTCGACATCGCGCAAAACGATGACTTCACGCTGTGCGGGGGGCAGTGCGTCGATCGCCTCGAGGATGACCTTGCGGGTCTCTCCGGCAAGAAGTTCGTCCTCCGGCGTGCGCCATGCGGCGGGCTCGACGGCCCAATGGTGCGGCCACCGGGGATGATCAGCCGGCAGAAACCTGGCCGGATCCACCGACGGCACGAATTCAGACGAGAGTGGGACTGCGCGCCGCTCGGCGCGGGCCCGCGAACGCGCGAGGTTGACGACGATGCCGAGCACCCAAGTGCGGAACGTGGAGCGACGTTCGTAACGATCGAGTGAGCGTAAGACAGTCAGCCACGCGTCCTGGACGACCTCCTCGGCGACGGCGCGGCTCTCGACACGAGACAGGGCGAGGCGAAGCATCATGTGGCTCCAGCGATCGACGAGATCGCTGAAAACCCGCTCGTCGCCTTCCCGTAACGCTCTCAGGAGCGCATCATCGTCGCGATCGAGATCTGCACAACGGACGTTCATGGACTGGCCGCGAAGACTCTCCCTGCCCGCCTCTGGCCGTAGCCAAGACTAATACAGCAAGCGCGTCCGATCCATGAGCCGATACAAAGCGGCATTTCGAGCAGCAGTGAGAACTTCGCCAGTCACGTCCCGGCCTACTCTTGCCGCCGTAGCGGGTCCGTACTGACGCGGAACGGGCGCAGCGTGGTTGCTGCGTACCGATCAACACAGACGCATGCGCCGAGTAAGTAAAACGGAAACTGTGTAGAAACTGTGT
>JAICEG010000423.1 GCA_025924295.1 Vicinamibacteria bacterium | reverse complement strand
TCAAGTGGCGGCGGCACGCGCAGGATCTACCGGCCATGGCCGATCGTCAGCTCACGCTGCTCCAGCGTGCGTCAGTCGTCGTGCGCCCGGGTGGCCGCCTGGTCTACGCGACCTGCTCGAGCGAGCCGGACGAGAACGAGATGATCGTCGATCGATTTCTGGCGAGCGAGACCGGGTTCCGCCTCGTCGATCTGCGACGGGACGGCCGCGCCGAGCTGGCACCGGTTCTCGACGATCGCGGCATGCTTCGTACTCTGCCCTTCGAGCACGGCCTCGAAGCCTTCTTCGCGGCGGCCCTTCAACGACAGGTAAAGTAAAATGCTGTCGTTGACTCCTCTGCGTTCCCGCGTCTGGAACCTGGGCAAGTTCTTCGTCCTGATGGGCGCCCTGGGACTGACTTTTCTGGTGTTCTTCGGTGCGTCGATGCGGGTTGCTCTGTGGGCCCGCCAAGTGCAGGTACCGTCTCTCGTCGGGCGCACTGTCAACGAAGCGACCCAGACGCTGGCCGAACGGGATCTCGCGTTGCGCGTCGAAGAGAACGAGCGGCCCGATGACAAGATCGAGGCCGGGCGGGTCATGCAGCAGGAACCCGATGCCGGCGCAACCAGCCGCAGGCAACGCATGGTGCGCGTCTGGATCAGCTCTGGCCCCAAGCGAACGATCGTTCCGCCGCTGGTCGGCCAGAACGAGCGCACCGCGCACACGCGGCTGCAGCAGGACGGCGTTGCCGTCTCGTCGGTCTCTGAATTTCGATCGGCAGATTACCCGGCAGACGTCGTAGTGGCGCAGGACCCCGCTGCGACATCGCGCGCGCCTGAGGTCTCCATTCTGCTCAACCGCGGTGAGCTGGCGGCGACCTACGTGATGCCGGATGTCATCGGTGTCGACGGCGACCGGGCAGCTGACGCGCTTCGCCGCCAGGGCTTCCGCGTGTCGATCGTCGGCACCCAACCCTATCCCGGTGTGCCGCCCGGCACGGTGGTGCGCCAGCAGCCCGCCGGTGGCTTTCGCGTCGGCGCGAGCGATGCAATCTCACTCGAGGTGAGTCGATGAAAGCCCGGCCGGTCCAGATCGCGCCGTCGATTCTGTCGGCGGACTTCGCGGCGCTCGGGCGCGACATTGCCGCCGCCGAACGCGGCGGCGCGGATCTGATCCACGTCGACGTCATGGACGGGCACTTCGTCCCCAACATCACGCTCGGTCCGCCAGTCGTTCGTGCCATCCGACGCGTGGCCACACGCCCCCTCGACGTTCACCTCATGATCGAGGATCCCGATCGCTACATCGAGGAGTTCGTTACGGCGGGTGCCAGCATGGTGTCGGTGCATGTCGAGGTCGTCCGGCACCTGCATCGGACGGTTTCACTGATCCGCAAGCTCGGAGCCAGGGCGGGTGTCGTGATGAACCCGGCGACGCCTGCCGGCTCGATCGAAGCGATCGCCCCGGATGTCGACTTCGTGCTCGTGATGTCGGTGAACCCGGGATTCTCCGGGCAGACCTTCATTCCGCACAGCCTCGAGAAACTGCGGCGCGTGCGCAGCGTGCTCGACAGCGCGGGATCGTCAGCGCTGATCGAAATCGACGGCGGCATCGACCAGAGCAACGTCAGCGAGGTCGTCGCCGCCGGCGCGAACATCCTGGTGGCAGGCCAGGCGATCTTCGGCAGCGGAGATCCGGAAGCGGCAACACGCGCACTCCGCGCATCCGCCAACCAGCTGGTCAGCGGATAGTGGCCGCCCACTCCCGGACACACAGCACCCGCGTCCGCGTCCGCTACGCGGACACGGATCAGATGGGCGTTGTCTACTACGCCAACTACCTGGTCTGGTTCGAAATCGGACGGACCGAATGGCTTCGGGATGCGGGCTGGAACTATCGGGACATGGAAGAGACCGGTATCTCGCTTCCCGTGATCGAGGCGCATTGCGTGTACCGGCAACCGGCCCGTTATGATGATGAGATCGAGATTCGGGCGACCGCGTCGGCGTTGACCGCAGCGCGCCTTCGATTCGACTATGAGGCTGTCCGGGCCGGCGACGGGACACTCGTCGCCGAGGGGCATACGGTACACGCCGCGCTCGGACGACATGGCCGGCCGTGCCGGCTTCCGGTGAGAGTCAGGGAACTCGTCGGATAGCCCGAACGCCAGCCAGAGCCGGAGCTCGAGCGTCTGTATATTGACCGGCGCACGAAGCCTCGGGCCTGTCTACAATAGGAATGAGATTCTTGACGATTCGAGTGACTACCGCGATGGTTCGGTGCTCGTCCATTCTGCTCCTGCTGCTGGTGACCGCGTGCGGAGGGAACCGCAACAACGTCCCCGACAACGTCGGCAACCCTGACAAGTTTCTGTACGACCGCGGGACGACGGCCCTCAACGACAGGAAATGGGCCGACGCGCGGGAGTACTTCCGGCAGGTGGTGGACAACTACCCCAACAGCCCGCTGCGGCCGGATGCCAAGATCGGCGTCGGCGACACCTACCTCGGTGAGAAGACCGCCGAGTCTTTGGTTCTGTCGGCCAACGAGTATCGCGAGTTCCTGACCTTCTATCCGACGAACGCTCGTGCGGACTACGCCCAGTACAAGCTCGCCATGACGCATTACGAGCAGATGCGTGCACCCGAGCGCGACCAGACTGAAACCCAGGCCGCGCTGCGCGAGTTCCAGACTTTCTTCGACCGCTACCCGATGAGCCCGCTCGTGGAAGAGGTGCGCATGAAATGGCGGGAAGCACGGGATCGCCTGAGCCGTGCGGAATTCCGCGTGGGTTTCCACTACTTCAGGATTCGCTGGTATCCCGGCGCGATCCCGCGGTTCCGCCAGATCCTCAAGGAGGATCCGGAATTTTCAGGTCGCGACGAGGTCTATTTCTACCTGGCGGAATGTCTCGCCCGCACCGCCAAGCCCGCCGAAGCGATCCCCTACTTCGAGCGCGTCCTCGCCGAGTTCGAGTTCAGCGAGCTCATGGATGATGCGAAGAAGCGTCTCGAAGAGCTCAAGGCCGAGCCCAAGGCCGACCCCAAGACCGAGCCCAAGACTCAGTGAGAACGCTCGCGAGCACTTGCGTGCATCGGCGCGCAGCTGCGATGAGCGTCTAGATCCTCTCCTGCGGATTCTCCCGCCCCGACCGATAAGAAACCTGTAGCGATCCAATCGTGGCGGACGTCTGTCTGTCCGCCCTTGGCCAGTATGGGGAGAGATCGATGACGTCGAGAACTTTCGCAGCCGTGGCTGTGGCAGCCGTCCTGGGAAGCGCCACGCTTGCGGCGCAACGTGGTCCCGCAGCCACCGCGGCGCACCTGCCCGCAGACGTCCTTGGGCTGGCGTGTGCACCCAGGGCCGCGCTCGAGATTCCGAACACGCCGCTGCGGATCACGGGCGGTCAGGACGCCGGAATTCGTCAGACCCATGCACCCGGTGACCTCATCACCATCAACGCCGGCAGCCAGAACGGGATCGAAGTGGGTCAGGAGTACTACACGCGCCGGGTCCTCATCGCGGAGCGAGAGGAAATCACTCCGCTGACGCCGGCGACCGTCATGACCACCGGCTGGATTCGCGTGTGGGCCGTGGAGGAGCGGTTGTCGCTCGCCACGATCACGCATGCCTGTGACACCATCGACGTCGGCGACTTCCTCGAACCGTTCGCACTTCCCACTGTACCGACCCCTGCATCCAACAAGCCGAAACCGGAACGTGACAACTACGCGCGGGTCCTGACCGGCGAGTCGCGCAAGCGTCTCTTCGGCAAGGGAGACTACTTCCTGCTCGACCGCGGCAGCAATCAGGGCGTGACGCCGGGTGCGCAGTTCGTCATCTATCGCAACAAGCCGCAGCCCGAGAACTTCCTCTACGATCTCGGCGAGGCCGTTGCCGTCGACGTGAAGGCTGACAGTTCCACGTTGCAAGTCACGGTGTCGCGCGATGCGATCATGGAAGGGGATCTGGTCGCGATCCGCAAGTAAGATTCGTCGTCACAAGAGGCCGCTGAGCCTGGCGGCCTCGCTCATCGCTCCCGCCAGGTAGATTCCCACAACGAGAAAACAAGTCGCGTCGAACACGCGCTCGCTCAGAGAACGACGCTTCGGAGTCGTACGCTGCCGTTGCTGCTCGGCGAGGACACGCCGGCAGCGTGCCTTCACCCGGTCTGCCCGAAAGGAGTCCGGTGCCGGAGCGTCCAGGCTGGCGAGCCCGCTGAACACGGGGTCGAATGTCTCAGGCATCATGAGCTCACCTCGCTGATGAGCCTTGTCAGCTGTACGCTGTTCTCACCCATACGCTCCACGAGCAGCGCACGGCCGCGGCTCAGGCGCTGACGCAGGGCCTCCGGGGTGATGCCACAGACGACTGCCGCCTCCGACGGCTTGAGCCCCTCGACCACGACAAGCAGGAGCACCTCACG
>JAICEG010000422.1 GCA_025924295.1 Vicinamibacteria bacterium | reverse complement strand
CGCGAGCTGATTGGGATCCTCGTCCGGTGGCCGCGTGAACATGTACGGCGTGTGGCACGTTCCGACTGCTGCAACGATCTCGCCCATCTCTCTGACTCCTCTTGGGTTGGCGGGTCCGCAAATCAGGACCCGCCCTACGAATATCCGACAACGATCATACGTAGGGCGGGTCTTGCTTTACAGACCCGCCGACCGATTATCCGTTCATCGCCCGATCGATCCCGTCGAGCAGAGCCATGGTCTTGACGCAACTCGCGGCGCTCGACTCGGGCTCCCGCCCCTCACGGATGGCGCCCACGAACTCGACGTCCTGGCGGTCGAAGGCGGCTATGCCGTCGAGTTGCACATCCTTGCCCTCGCTGTCGGTCATCGAGTCGCGGTACACCTTGTAGGTTTCCTCTTCGCCGATGTAGCGATAGAAACCGCCGAACGGCCCCTTGTTGTTGAAGGACATCGCCATGCTGAAGATGGGCCCCTTCTTCGACTTCATGGCGACGGTCAGGTCCATTGGAATCTCCAGCGTTTCATGGTCCGGCCCCTTCTGGCCCCAGACCTCCCAGTTCGGCTCGTCCAGGATCCAGTGCGCCAGATCCACCGAGTGGCAACCATGGTGCCAGAGCAGGTTGTCGACCCACGAGCGCGGCTGGCCGTGCATGTTGAGGTTCGTCCGCCGGAAGAAGTAGGTCTCCACCACCATGTGATGCAGGTGGAACGTACCTTCTTTGATGCGCTTGCGGATCTCGCGATGCGGGCTCGAGAACCGGCGCGTGTGCGTCACCATGCAGACCTTTCCGGCCGCTTTTGACGCGTCGAGCATCCGCTGCGAGTCTTTCAGGTTGAGCGCCATCGGGATCTCGACCTGGACATGCTTGCCCATCGAGAGCGCCAGAGTGGTTTGATCGGCGTGCTGATCCGAAGGTGTGGTCAGGATGACGGCGTCGACGCCGGGACGATCGATGCAGGCCTTCAGGTCAGTGGAGGCGTAGGGAATATTCCACTTCGTGGCGAATTCCTTCACGCCTGCGTCGGTGCGGCCGGCAACCGAGACGACCTGCACGTCGTTGATCTTCGCGAGGGCCTTCACGTGGATCTCGCCCATCGCGCCCGTGCCCGCTAAACAAATCTTCATTCACCCTCCGACTGACTGACGCCGGGTCCAAAGAACAGACCCGGCCTACGCTGAAAAGAACACGACCCGGCCTACGCGGCGTAGGGGGGTCTTGCTTTTCAAGACCCGCCGAACAACCCAATTTACTTCAAGTCCAATACAGGCGCATTGGGTTGTCCACGAGGAGCTTTCGCTGCAGCTCCGGCGTAGTCGCAATGTGCGGCACGTAATCAACCAGCAGCCCATCGTCGGGCATGTGGTTCTTCAGGTTGGGGTGCGGCCAGTCCGTGCCCCAGAGCACGCGGTCCGGAAATGTGTCGACCAGGCGCCGCGCAAACGGGACCACGTCGCGATAGGCGTTGCGCTCGCCGTTGATTGCGGGCGGCCCCGAGATTGTCAGCCGCTCGGGACAACTGACCTTCGACCAGATGTTCTCGTGTTCGCGCATCATGCGGACGAACAGCTCGAACTCGGGGCCGTCGACCGGCTTGCTCACCTCCGGCCGTCCCATGTGATCGACGACGACGGTCGTTGGCAGCGTGGTGAAGAAATCCCAGAGCTCCGGCAGGTCAGCAGCCTCGAAGTAGATGACGACGTGCCATCCGAGCGGTGCGATGCGGTGAGCGATTTCGGTGAGTACGTCGCGCGGCGTGAAGTCGACGAGGCGCTTGACGAAATTGAAGCGCGTCCCGCGGACGCCGGCGGCGTGCATCGCCTGCAGCTCGGCGTCAGTCACGTCGCGGCCCACGGTTGCGATTCCGCGCGCGCGGTTGTTCGAGGCGAGCAGCGCGTCGACGAGCGCACGGTTGTCGGTGCCGTGACACGTGGCCTGAACGATGACGTTCTTGTCGAAGCCGAGACGGTCGCGAAGCGCGAACAGCTGATGCTTCGAGGCGTCGCACGGCGTGTACTTCCGCTCGGGGGCGTACGGAAACTCCTCGCCCGGTCCGAAGACATGACAGTGCGCGTCGACGGCGCCTGGAGGGACCTTGAAGGCAGGAATCGAAGGATTGGGGTGGAAGGGCAGCCAGCCGGGTGTCACTTCGAACTTCATCTGAGTACGACTTCCTCCGTGTCGATTTCCTGCTGCACCGTGGGGTTGTAGCGTGCGCCAGACACCGTTGACGGGTTGATCAGCTCGTTCAGTCTCGCGATGGCTGCAGGGGAGAGGTGGACCTGCTCGGCGCGGGCGTTCTCTTCCAGGTGATCGAGCCGCGTCGTGCCAGGGATCGGGATGATGTGTTCCCCTTGTGCGAGCACCCAGGCGAGCGCCGCCTGCGCCATCGTGCAGCCGGACTCTCGTGCCACGCCCGACAACCCATCGAGCAGCGAGAGGTTCTTCGCGAAGTGCTCGCCCTGAAAACGCGGCATCGCGAGGCGGATGTCCTTTGGTGGCAGGCTCGAGACGTCCCGGAGCCGCCCGCCAAACAAGCCGCGCGCCAGCGGACTGAAGGCGACGAACGCGATGCCGAGCTCGCGGCATGCCTCGAGCACCGCGACTTCAGCGTTGCGCGTCCACAGCGAGTACTCGGTCTGCAGCGCGGTGAGAGGATGGACGGCGTGTGCCTTGTGAAGCGTCGCGGCTGACACTTCGGACAGCCCGATCGTCCTGACCTTGCCTTCCTTCACGAGGTCCGACAAGGCCCCCACACTCTCCTCAATGGGCAATCGCTTGTCCCAGCGGTGCAGGTAGTAGAGGTCGATGACGTCGGTCTTCAGGCGCTGGAGACTCTCCTCGCAGTTCTTCCTGATCATCTCCGGGCGGCCGTCGATTTCGCGCTGTCCCTGAGCGTTGCGGAACATGCCGCCCTTGGTGATCAGGATGAACTCGCGCCTCCGGCCGCTGAGCACGTTTCCGATCAGCGTCTCGTTCGCACCGAATCCGTAGAGCGCTGCCGAGTCGATGTGTGTGCACCCGAGGTCGAGCGCCTTGTGCAGGACGGCGGCGGCCGTCTCCTGATCCGGTGGCGTGCCGTAGGCGTGTGAAAGGCACATGCCGCCGAAGCCGATGGCGGAGGAATCGAAGGGACCGAGTTTGCGGGTCTGCATTGGTGGCTTCATTTACTGATCACGACACACCGAGGCAGTGAGGCACAGAGGCCATTTTGTATTTCCTCAGTGCCTCGGTGCCTCTGTGTGTCGTATTCACGTTTCATCGGGAGTTGGAAGTTGGGCTTTGGGAGTTGACTACAGCGGCTTACCCGCCGTAGGCGAACCATTGAGCCAAGCCGCACCCTCCCGATAGAGCGTCTCCACTTCTGTACCTCGAAGGCCAGGCAGGTTCCCTTTGATCGTGAAGCCGTTCTTCGACTGCAGGTACGCCAGGTGGCGATAGCCTTCGGGAAACTGTGCCAGGTGCGCCTGATCGAGCTTCAACGTGGCAGCGGGATCCACGGGATCCATTCGATCCTTCTCGTACACAGGTTGCCGTCGCACGATGCCCCAGTGGCCGCGCTTCTCGAGGAAATCGTAAAACCGGCCGGTGCAGACGACGTCCACCATCACGCCTTCGACGAGGGCGCGCTGGTTGATGGTCATCTTCGTCTGCGAGATGGCGCGGGTGCCAGCGACGTCGCAGGTGAAACCGCCGAGGAAGTGCAGGATGCTGACGCCGCTCTCGAATCCCGCCCGACTGACCTCGATGAACTTGCGCGCCGGACCCTGAAACCACGTCGCGGTCATCCACCCATCGTCGTGCCACACGGTCGCGAAGCGGTCCCAGTCACCGGCATCGCGCCAGAGCACCCAGTTCTCGATGACCTCCCTGATCGCGGCCTTCTCGTCGCTCATCAGATGTCCTTGATCCGATTGCGCAGCGTACCAATCCCCTCGACCTCGGCCTCGACGACGTCGCCATCCATCAGGAACTCCTGCGGCGTGCGCCCCATCCCGACACCTTCCGGCGTCCCCGTAGCGATGACATCGCCGGCCTCGAGCGTGAGTCCTTTCGAGAGCCACTCGATGATCACGTCGACCGGGAAGATCATTTTGGCCGTGCTGGCATCCTGCTTCACGAACCCGTTGACGCGCAGCTGCAGGTGCTTCGACTGCGGGTCGCCGAACTCGTCCGCCGTGACCACGATCGGGCCCATCGGGCAGAACGCATCGAGGCTCTTTCCCTTGAACCACTGCATGTGCTGCTGCTGCAGGTCGCGCGCGCTGAGATCGTTGATCACTGTATAGCCGAAGACGTGTTGAAGAGCGTCGCCGCGGGAGATGTTGCGGCCGGTCCTGCCGATCACCGCGCCCAGCTCGACTTCCCAGTCCACCTGTTGAGTGGCGCTGCGATCGACCGGGACGTCATCAAAAGGTCCGGTGACCGAGGTGGACGCCTTCG
>JAICEG010000421.1 GCA_025924295.1 Vicinamibacteria bacterium | reverse complement strand
TGGATGCACCTTCGCAAGCTTCTCGACTGGCGCAAGCTGCTGATCTACTCGCATCGCTGGCTCGGCATCGTCCTTGGTGCCGTGTTCGTGGCGTGGTGTGTGTCGGGCATCGTGCTGATGTACTACGGCGTCCCGCATCTGACGGCAGGTGAGCGCCTCATGCGGCTGCCCGTGCTCGATCTCTCCAGCGCACGTATTTCACCGGAGGAAGCGGCGGCGCATCTCACAGAGCCGCCGCGGCGGATTCGGATCTCGATGCACGGCGATCGACCGGTGTACCGCTTCAACACCGGGCGAGTGTTCGGCCGTTGGACGCTCATCTACGCTGACACTGGCGAGCCGGTTGCTCCGCTCGATCGTGACGGTGCCCTCGCGTGGCTCGAAGGCTACCTTCCGGAGCAGCGGAGTCTCCGTTACGACGCCTACCTCCAGCGGCCCGACACCTACACCAGGCTCCCGGCGATGCAGACGCATTTCCCGTTGCATCGTGTGGCGCTCGACGATGCCGCGGGCACGGAGTACTACGTATCCGAGCGCTCGGGCGAAGCGGTGATGAAGAGCGATCGGCGTACGCGCCTGCTCGGACTGTTTGGATACATCACCCACACGTTCTTCTTCTTCCGGCAGCAGTCGTGGTGGAGCGCGCTGTTGCAGTGGTTGTCGTGGACCGGGCTGGCGATGTGCCTCACCGGCGCGGTCGTCGGTGTCTGGCGCTACGGCCTGTCAGCCCGCTTCCGTCACAAAGGTGTTCGCTCGCATTCACCCTACACGGGCTGGATGAAGTGGCATCACTACGCGGGCCTGATCGTCGGCGTGCTGACGATCACCTGGATGTTCAGCGGCCTGGTCTCGCTCGACATCATCCCGGGCATCCGCGAGTCTCGCTACTCGCCTCAGCAGGTCGCGGCAGGTGCACGGTCGGTTCAGGGCGAGGGGGCGCTCATCGAACTCGACACGCTTACCGTGGACACGTTGCGTGCCGCCGCGTCGACGGTCGCTCGCTCGTTCGCGCCGAAGGAGCTCGAGCTGCTGCAGTTCGGCGGTGAGCCGTACCTGATTGCCTATCGCGCACCCACGCCCGATACCGTCGACGAGTGGAGCAGTCGCAGCGGCATGGACTTCATCACGCCGACGCCTGACGGCGAGCACGCGCTCGTCTCACCTCTCCGACCGGACCGTACCTTCCCGCGCTTCGACGACAGCACGGTGATGCGTGTGGCGCGCGACGTGATGCCCGGCGTGACGATCCGCGACGCGGTCTGGCTCGACGACTACGACGACTACTACTACAGGACCGTCTCGTCGTTCGATCTCGGCCTGCCACGAATGGCCAAGACGCTGCCCGTGCTGCGTGTGCGCTATGACGACGCCCCCCAGACGTGGCTGTATCTGACGCCGTCGCCGGGGCAGATCTACAAAGTGGAGAGCCAGGATCGCGCGAACCGGTGGGGCTACTACGGCCTGCACGGATTGGACTTCGCGTTCCTCTATCGCTACCGCCCGCTCTGGGACGTCGTCGTCGTGGTGCTCCTGCTCGGCGTCGGCGTCTCGACGCTCACGAGCCTGGTTCCCGCGTGTCGTCGACTGGCGCGCCATGCGCGAAAGTTGACCGTGCCCACGCCCAGGCCGGGCCGGCGGCCAGTGCCGGCGGTCAACCAGGAGTCGTGAACCCGCCTACGGCTTCGCGGGCGCCTTCGTGAGTTGCGCCAGCGTGGACCTGGGCAGCTTGGCCGCGATGCTGACCTGCGTCCCGACCAGATCGACGACATCGTATTTCACGGCAAAGCCCAGGAGCATCGCCGCCTCGCTGGGGTTCAGCTTGTAGTCTCGCTCCAGCCAGCGGACCATCCCGCTCGTGGCCTGCTGGAGCGCCTGATCGAGCGAGCCACCGATGCCGATGCTGATGAGAAACTCGGCGTTTTCAGCGAGAGGATGGCCGAAGCTTCGATCGCGAATGAGATCGACGGTGAACTCGAAGTCCATCGACGTTTCGAGCGCGTCGCCCGTCAATTCACCGTCTCCCTGCGCAGCATGGCCGTCGCCGAGAAACAGGAGCGCCCCCGGGTGAGAGACCGGCAGGTAGATCGTGGTTCCCTCGCGAAGCTGGTTGTAGTCCATGTTCCCGCCGAAGCGGCCCGAATCGGTCGTCCGCACCGATGCGTCGCCCGCGGGCGCGACCGCTATGCACCCGAGCATCGGCTGCAACCCGACAGTGAGGCCCTCGAGCGGCTCGGTGGGGTTTTCCAGGAAAGCGATGTTCCGTGCTGGATCCAACCGCCATCGGCTGTTGAATCGTTCGTCCCACTTGAGCGTTCCGAGTGTGCCAGGTTCCAGCGCGTTGCGCATGATGGTGCTTCCGCTCTGCGCCCAGTCGCGGTTCGTGCGTACCCTGGTGAGGCGCACGACCAGCGTGTCGTTCGGCATGGCGCCTTCGACATAGAACGGACCGGTCTGCGGATTACCGCCGGCCGAACGGCGGACCCCCTGCTTGTCGCGACCGCCCGCATCGACGCTCCACGTGCGTACGGTATCGCCCGGTTGAATGCGGAGAACAGGATCGACCTTCGACGAAAAATACAGATGAAACGCGGTCGGCTCGAAGACATGTGTCTTCGGCGATTCGGGCGGTGGAGGAATCCGTACCGCCGTCCATCTCGCCGTGCGGTCGGGAAAGGAGATCTCGCCGGTCATCCCGGTACCGTCGAACGACCCTTTCGCCGTAGCGTTGTTGATCTTGAACTCGATCGCCGAACCCTGGAGGGTTCCCTCTATCGGACGACCGCCTGCCGAGCCAGTCACTCTCGTGCCGTCAACCACCAGCGACAGGCGCATGATGGCAGGAGCAAATTGATCGCTGGCGGTGAGCATCCAGTCTCCTGCGACGGTCTGCTGCCCAATCGCCGAAGCGCTCAACATGCCGACAAGGACTGGAACGTAGAGGCGAGTCTTCATGCTTCTTCCTCGTTGCCCGGCCGATGCCATGGCTCACGGATCATGAGCCGATTGCGTCGATCGCGCAATGCAACGGAGACGAGGCGCGTCACCGGGAAGTTCCGGAAGCCGTACTCGCGTGCGATGCAGTAGGATTGCCCCAACTTTCAGCGACAGCAGGTGTCGTACGCAGCTCAGCCGGACGCAGACTCATGAGGAAAAGGGGTGTCTCAATGAGGTCAGTGGCGCGTTCGTCGTCTCTCTTTGCATTCCTCCTGTTGGTGTTTTTACCGACCGTCGCGCAGTCACAGACAACATTGGCAGGCGTGGTCCGGGATGCATCCGGCGCCGTGCTGCCGGGCGTGACCGTCGAAGCCAGTAGTCCAGCACTGATTGAAAAAGCTCGCAGTGCGGTCACCGATGGATCCGGTCTCTACCGAATCACCGATCTGCCGCCGGGCACGTACTCGGTCAGCTACATGCTGCCAGGCTTCACGAAAGTCGTGCGGGAAGGATTGAGGCTGTCCGGATCCGGCGCGATCAGCGTCGATGTCGAGTTGCGTCTCGGAGGCATCGAGGAAACCGTCACGGTCACGGGCGAGTCGCCCATCGTCGACGTGCAGACGACGCGGCGGGAGACGGTGCTGAGCAACGATGTGATCGAATCGCTGCCGGTCACGCGCAGCTACACCGGCATCATGACCAACATCGCCTCGCTGATGCCGACCGGCGGCGTCGGCGCAGAGACGAACCCGGGACAGATCAACCGCTTCACCGCGCACGGCGGCCGCCAGAACGAAGGACGCATCTCGGTCAACGGCCTGCTCGTGACCGAGCCGGGCGCCGGCGCCGGAGTCTCATCGCTGGCCTACGACGTCTCCAACGTGGACGAGATCCAGGTGCTCGTGTCCGGTGGCCTTGGCGAGGCAGAGACCGGCGGTCCGATCATGAACCTGGTGCCGCGTTCAGGAGGCAACATCTTCGCAGGTTCTGCCTTCTACAGCGGGGCAGGTGAGTGGTCGCGAGCGAACAACGTCGATGACGAGCTGCGGGCGATCGGAATCCTGGAACCATCAGCGCTGATCAACGCGTTCGATCTCAGCGGATCCATGGGCGGCCCGATTCTGCGCGACCGGCTGTGGTTCTTCGGCACCGCTCGCACGTTCGGCCAGGCGACCGCCGTGTCAGGGGCATATGCCAACCTCTTCGCCGGGGATCCGACGCATTGGGACTACGCGCGCGACGAGGGCGTCGTGACGCGCAACGCGTCGCGCTACGACATCTTCTCGATCCGGCTGACCGACCAGCTGACGCCGCGCAACCGACTGTCCTTCTCGCAGGAGAACCAGTATCGGTGCCAGGGATCGACGCTGACCGATGCCGGGGAGGGGTGCCGAGGGCGAAGTGGTGACTGGATCGCGATTGGGAATGCGAGCAACTCACCGGAAGCGTTTCCCGGGTACCACGATCTGCCGTACTACGTGACGCAGGCGACCTGGTCGTCGCCGGTGTCGAG
>JAICEG010000420.1 GCA_025924295.1 Vicinamibacteria bacterium | reverse complement strand
GGCGCGGAGTGGCTGCTCGTCTGTCGCAGCGATCTCTCCGAGGATCTGGTCTACCAGTTGACGCGCGCGTTCTTCGATCACCTGCCGGCGCTGGCGCGCCAGCACGGGGAAGCCGCGCTCATCGATCCCGAGCAGGCGCCGGCCGCGCCAATTCCGCTGCACGCCGGCGCGGCCCGCTACTATCGCGAGCGCGAGATCCTGCGATGATCGAGACAGGGTCCACCTCCGCTAAAGCTACGGTGGACAGGTCCACTCCCGCTGACGCCACGGTGGACAAGCCCGGTCCCACCGTCTTCCAGTGGATCCGTCGACATGTGACGTTCGGCAGGAAGCGCGTGACCGACAGCGCTGTTCGTCTGCCAACACTCATGGCGTTCGTGGTCGCGATGTTCGTGGCGACGATGGCGCTGGTGTGGTTCGGCTACGTCGCTACACGAGAGTGGAGGAGTGGTACGACCCTGCTCCTCGAGCGGCGGGCGAACGAGGCTCTTGCGCTCGTACGGGCGGCGGTCAGCGCCGACATGAAGGGCGCCTGGATCACGACGCTCGTTCCCTTCAACACCACGATGCTGGACGAAGACCCGCCGTACAACATGTTTCAGGTCGCGGCGCGTACCTTTGCGCGGTTCCCGTATCCCGAGTCCTTCGTGCTGTGGAAGAACACCGGACCGGACGCTGGGAACACCTACGTGTTCAACCGCGCCGATCGCCCACCACCCTGGGACATGCGCCCCTCCTCGGACGATCCGTTCCCCGTGGTGCTGGTCCGCGATCCGGCCGCGTTGGCCGGGCTTGTCGCGGACATCCGGAAACAGGCGACGGCGGCGTCGCCCTTCATCATGCTGGAGCGACCAATCGAGGGAACGCCCTACCAGATCGTCGCGCACGCGCTCTTCGCGTCGGGCCCGTCCCATGCACTCCTGGGATTCATGGCCTTCACAGTCAACGAGCAGTGGCTGCACACGGAGTATTTCGATCCGCTCGTGGAACAGGTCGAGAAGATCGGCGGCGGCCAGAGTCTCTCGATCACGGTATCCGACGACGAGGGCCGGGCTGTGACGAAGGCGGCGCCGGTGGAGCCCCACACCGGCGACCTGCACACGCGATTTCCGCTCCTCTTCATCGATCCGGTGCTCGTCAGGTCGATCCCTTCGCGTCCGACGCGAGTCCGCGAATGGACGGTGCACGTCCGGTCGCTGCCGGATCAAACACTCCTTGCGACGCTACACGGTGCGCGGCGCATGTTCATCCTGATTTCGATCGCGGCCGGCGCGAGTCTCCTGGCTCTCGTGTTGACGGTCCGCGCCGACCGGGCGAGCGCGGCGCTGGCGTCGATGAAATCCGACTTCGTCGCTGCAGTCACTCACGAGCTGAAGACACCCGTGGCATTCATCCGGCTCGTGGGCGACACGCTGGCCAATGGCCGTTATACCTCGCCCAAGACCGTGCAGGAGTACGCCGGCCTGCTGTCGGTGGAGGCGTCGCGTCTCAGCGGCTCGATCGACAACCTCCTCACATACGCCCGCTACAGCAGCTCGCCTGCAGCGTCGGCGACCGAACTCGCCGACGTCGAGCCGACCGATCTGGTCGAGGACGCGCTGCAGGGATTTCGTCCGGTGCTGGCCAATCTGGAGTTCGACCTGGTCGTCGACGTACCGTCCGATCTCCCGCCGATGTGTGTCGATCGGCCGGCGATGATCCAGGCGCTCGAGAACATCGTGGACAACGCGATCAAGTACTCGACGAGTGAGAAGTACCTGGCCGTGACCGGCACGGCCACTGCCAGGAGCGTCACGCTCACCGTCCGGGATCGCGGCGCGGGAATCGCTCACACGGATCTGTCGCATGTCTTCGAGCGCTTCTATCGAGGCGGCAACGTGACGGTCAGCGGCAGCGGTCTCGGCCTGCCGATCGCGAAACGCATCGTCGAGAGCCATGGCGGCTGGATCGCGGTACGCAGCTCCGTGGGACTGGGAACCGAAGTCGACGTGACACTGCCGATCGGCCGCCGGCGAAGTGCCTGAGCTGAACAGACATGCAGATGACCAAGCGCGTCCTGATTATCGAAGACGACAAGGCGATCGCCAGGCTGCTGCGCGACAACCTGGAGTACGAAGGGTTCGTCGTGGAAACGTGCGACAACGGCCACGATGCGCTCGCGACGGTCAAGCGATTCACCCCGGACTTGCTCCTGCTCGACCTGATGCTCCCGCACGGCGCCGACGGCTTCGCAATCTGCCGGGCGCTCAATGAGAGCCCGACGCGCGTACCGGTGATCATCCTGTCTGCACGTGGGCAGAAAGAGGATCGCATCAAAGGGCTGACGCTCGGTGCCGACGACTACGTGACGAAGCCCTTCGCTCTCGATGAACTGCTCGCGCGGGTGCACGCCGTACTGCGCCGGACCAAGCCGCCGATCGACCAGTTGCGGCTCGGCAACACGGTGATCGACTTCAAGCGGTTGGAGGCCTACTGCGGCACGAGGCGCGTGGAACTGACCGACCGGGAGTTCGAGATCCTGCACTGCCTCGCCGAACGAGCCGGCCATGTGGTGACACGGGACGAACTGCTCCATCTGGTGTGGGGCTATGCGGACGCCCCGCTCACGCGTACCGTGGACAACTTCATCTTCCGGCTTCGCCACAAGCTGGAGCCCGATCCGCGCCATCCCACGTACATCCGCAAGGCATACGGCGACGGCTACCGGCTGATCACCGACTAATGAGGCGGGTCAACTTCCAACTTCCAACTCCCAACTTCCAAACCAACTGCATATTCATTGGGAGTTGGGAATTGGGAATTGGGAGTTGGCAGGCGCGGTAGTCTTTGTTCAGGCGCTACCACCTCTCGAGTCCGATGAGGCGCGCGGGGTTCGTCTTGGTCATCGTGTCGATCTGCGCTTTCGTGAAGCCGGCCTTGAGGAGCCGCGGGATGATCAGCTTGTAGCCGTCGGTAGGGAGCGCCCGGCCCCACTGACCAAGGTCGCTTCCGATCACTACATTCTCGGGACCGACAGCCTTGATGCCCTCGGTCCAGTGTGCGAACTCCTTCTGGTTTCCGAGGGCCTCGCCCAGGACGTACTCGAGCAGGGCGCCCATCTTGGCCGCTTCCTTCTGCGTCTCGATCGACATGCCGACGCGCGGCATGATCGGGTGCTGCACGTAGATGCGGTTGACGCCTGCCGCCTTGGCCGCGCTGATGATCATCAGCGATTCCTGCGGGCTCGAATGGCCGGTCGAGAGGGTCATGTCGTACTTCGCCACGACCTTCAGCACCTCGTGCACCGCCGGCAGCAGCTGGCCGTCTTTCGACACCGGCACGGCAATCGGCGAGTTCGGGTTGTAGTGTTCCGACTCGAAGGTCGGCATGTAGACCACGCGGCCGAATCCACCCGCGAACGTGGCCACCTGTTCGACGGCGTTGGGGTTGAGGCCGCCGACCGATCGGTTCAGCGCGATGCCGCCAAAGAGCTTGATGCCCGGAACCATGCGCGACACCAGATACGCCCAGGACGCAGTCTCCAGGTAGTGCTGCTTGAAGACGATCGCGCGCATGCCGTGCCGCTGGGCCAGCTGCGCTGCCTCGATCGCATCGAGCGAGCGCGAAATCGACAGCTGAGTGCCGGGTCCGACATGGGCATGAATATCGATGATGCCCTCGAGCTCGATATGGTCGTTGGTGAGTTGCGCCAGTCCAGTGGCGGGCAGCCCGACCACGATCAGCAGGACCAGGGGCAGTACGATACGTCGTCTCATCTCTAGGCTCCTGAGAGGAATGTGTGGCGCAGCGACTATACTCCCGCCTCGTCGAGCGTGCGCATACCAGCAATGAGGTATAAATCGGGCCGACCAAATCGCGGAGTCGACAATGCGCCATGTCATCCTGAGTCTCACCGTCGTTGCAGCGAGTCTATCCGCCGGTTCGGCGTGGTCACAAGATCTCGGTCCGGTCGGCGCGAGTCCGTATGAAGCCATCGATGGCTGGTTGAAGCCGTTCGACGAGGGATTCACCTTCGGCGGAAACGTCGGCGTTCATCCTGAGTCGCCGAATCGCATCTTCATCCTGCAGCGAGGGTCGACCCGGCTGCCGAACCCGGTGCCTCCTGGATACGAGGGGCACGCGGCCTCGATCGGGATCAGCACGCAAAAGGGTGAAGGCCGCGTCTACCGGAACGTGATCTTCGTCGTGGACGGCAACGGCAGGATGATCGAGGCCTGGAGCCAGTGGGACCATCTGTTCGCGCGGACAGACCGGGATGTGGGCGTGCATCGAATCCGTATCAGTCCCTACGACCGCGAGCGTCGCGTCTGGGTGATCGACGAATCGGCGCATCAGATCCACGTGTTTTCCAACGACGGAAAACAGCTATTGATGACGCTGGGAGAGAAGAACGTCAGCGGCAGCGACAACAAGCATTTCGGCAGACCGCAGGACGTGGCCTTTCTGCCCGATGGGCGCGTTCTGGTAGCCGACGGCCTGATGAACACGCGCGTCGTGGTGCTC
>JAICEG010000419.1 GCA_025924295.1 Vicinamibacteria bacterium | reverse complement strand
GGCGCCTGTCGAAGGTGCCGGTCCAGGTACGCCTGAAGCGACCTCGACTCTTCACCCGCCACGATCCGGCCGTTGCAGGTGACCACCGTGACCTCGCCGACACATCGACTCTGCAAGGTGAGCGACACAAAGCCCCCTCAATTCGCCGTCAGACGAGCTCGATTATGCCTCAGGATGCCCGCCCTCAAAGCCCGCCTCTCAGCACGCGATCCCCGAAATAGATGTAGATCCCGTAGACCGCTCCTTCCCCGATCAGCACGCCAATGATGAACTTCGTGAAATTGATGCGCAGGGTGCCGCACACGTAGCACAGGAGATCGGTGGGCAGGACCACTAGGAAACTCCACCCAATGATGATCGGCAGCTGGTGCCGCTGCAGCAGGTCCGTCAGCTTTCGAATCTGACTCGGATACTTCCGCTCGAAGTCTTCGTCCATGTGCAGGATTTCGGCGAAGCCGTAGATGATGCCCGACGAGATACCGATGATGGGCAGCGTGATCAGGAACAACAGCCATGGCGGAAAGAAGGGGATGGCGATCACCACCAGAAACGTCGCCGGCACGAGCGTGAGGGCGCGAAGCGAACCCAAAAGGATGTAGATGGCCGCGGCGACGAAAGTCGACGTCGACAACGCGTTCTTCAGCTGGGCTTCAACCAGGTCGCGTTGGAAGAAATACAGGTACAGGGCGCCCCCGACGATGACGAGCCACATCGCAAAGATGCCATAGCGAAGGCGGGGATCGTGGATCTGCGGCGGGGGCAAGGTGTGTGAATCGAGAGGACGATTTTAGTGTGCTCGATGTTCAGAGAGGTTATCCTGATGTCCGTTTACCATGAGCCATCTTCAACGGTTCGCCTGGGGTCTGCTGGTCGCCATCGCGCTGCCCTCGATGGGGTGCACGACCCAAGCCCCGCCCAGCGAGTCAGAGGTCATCGCCGTCGTCGAGTCGTTCTACGCGGCGATCAAGAAGGGCGACACCGCCGCGGCCATGAGCGTGATCGCTCCTGATGCCGTGTTCCTCGAATCGGGACGGCTCGAGACCCGCGCCGAATACGAAGCCAACCATCTGCCTGCGGACATCGAATTCGAGAGCCAGGTGAACGGCAAGCGTGGCCCGATGCGGGTGACGTTCGATGGGGACACCGCATGGGTGATCGCGACCACGGACTACAACGGCACGTTTGACGGCGGCCCGGTGAGCTTCGTCAGTGCGCAACTCGTCGTGCTGACTCGCGACGACGGATCCTGGCGCATTCGAACCATCCACTGGTCCTCGCGTCGTACGTAACAGGTCGCTGAACCCCCGAAGTTTCTTGGAGGGGCCCTGTGCTCCAACGTCTGTTCCAGCGTCAGGAATGGTTGTTCTTTGCCGCACTGCCGAAGGCCGACGGCACGCTCGCGTTCGCGTGGTGGGTGGTGCTGCTGCTTCGCGGTGTGCTCCCGGCGATCTTTGCCGTTGCGATGGGAGCGCTCGTTGCGGCCGTCCAACAGGGCAGCGCGCTGAACACACCGCTCGTGATAGTGGGCATCACGTTCGTCCTGCTGCAGGTCCTGACGCCGATTCATACGGCACTCAGCCACAACCTCGGCGATCGCACCGCCGCCTATCTCTACGACCGGCTGACGAAAGCGTGCGTTCGCCCTCCGGGCATGGGCCACCTCGAGGATCCCAAGCTCATTGGTGACCTGACGGTCGCGCGTGACTTCGATCTCGGCATGACCGGCCCCCCGCTCTCGTATTCGATGGATTTCATTGCGGGCGGCCTGGTCGGCATGGTCGGTGGCTTTGCATCCGCAGCCATCCTGTTTGGCTATTCGTGGTGGGCTCCGCCGCTGATGGTGCTGGCGTGGCTCGCCACGCACTGGCTCCTGCGCGAGAGCGCCGTCTGGCAGGACCGCAATACCGACGAAGTGCGCAGCGCGCAGCGCGACGCTGACTACGCATACCGTCTCGCCGTCGATCCGCCGGCCAGCAAGGAGCTCCGCCTCTTCGGGCTGGTGCGCTGGACGATCGATCGTTTCGTGGCTCGACGGACGCGCCTGCACAAACTCCAGTACGACGCGACGCGCCTTCGCGAGCGGCCGCTCATCTGGTGCCTCCTGATCGTGACCACTGCGAACGTCATCGTCCTCTGGTCGATGGTGTCTGCCGGAGCAGCCGGTGCGCTGAGTCTTGGCGAGCTCGTGACCTACGCCAACTGCGTAGTCGGCACGTCGATGATCGCGTTCGGCGGGCTCAACTGGGCGACCGACGGCGCCGCGGCGCCCGTTGCTGCCGTGCATCGTCTCGAACCCGCGATGGCATCGGCTGGCCGGCTCGTGTCGGGGGATCGATCGCCGGGCGGTCTTCCCGCACGGCAGATCCGTTTTCGCGAGGTGTCGTTCGCCTACCCGGGTGGCGCACCGGTGCTCGATGGCTTCGACCTGACGATTCCCGCCGGCTCGTCGCTAGCCATCGTCGGACAGAACGGTGCGGGCAAGACGACGCTGGCGAAGCTGCTGTGCCGGCTCTACGACCCGCAGAGTGGCGCGATTGAAATCGACGGTGTTGACGTGCGCGATCTCGATCTTGCCGAGTGGCGCGCGCGCCTGGCCGCCGTGTTCCAGGATTTCACGCGTTTCGAGTTGTCGCTTCGCGACAACGTGGCGCCGAGAGGAGCGCCCGACGATGTGGTGATGAACGCGCTCGAGGCAGCGGGCGCGACGCGGCTCGCGCGGCTCGACACCGTGCTGGCGCGTGGCTACGACGACGGGACGGATCTGTCAGGCGGGCAGTGGCAGCGTGTCGCACTGGCGCGCGCGCTGAGCGCGGTGAAGCAGGGCGCGGGAGTCGTGCTGCTCGATGAACCCACGGCGCAGCTCGATGTGCGCGGCGAAGCAGAGATCTTCGAGCGGATCCTGGCGGCAACGCGCCACTGCACGACAATTCTGATCTCGCATCGCTTTTCGACCGTGCGTCACGTCGATCGCATCTGTGTCCTCGAGAAGGGAAAGGTCGTCGAGTTCGGGACTCACGCGGAGTTGATGGCGCTCAACGGACGCTATCGCACGATGTTCGACCTGCAGGCGCAGCGCTTTGCGGCGGAAGACGAGTTGGGGAAGAGCTATGACGTCCTCGCCTGACAAACGTCGTCGTGACGAGCTGCCCGGCGGCCTCTCAGCGATGTGGCGATTGTGCAAGCTCGGCTACCAGCACGAGCCGACGCTCATCATCGCGGCGTTCTCGCTCGCACTGCTGTCGGCATTGCCCGACGCGCTGCTCGCGTTGTGGTTCAAGATGCTCGGCGAGGGCGCGCTCGCAGGCAACTGGTCGCTGGTGCGATTCGCTGCCGTCGCGCTCGGCGTCTCGGCAACGTTGACATGGTTCCTGACGACCGTCAGCACTCGTGTGCAGCGGCGGTTTCGCGACAAGGTGACCATCGCGCTCGAATCCCACGTCGCCACGCTGCTGGCGTCGATCTCGACGATCGCCCATCAGGAGCGCCCGGAGTACCTGGATCGTCTCGCCGTCCTGCGCAACCAGGTGTTCATGCTCGATCACATGTACATGTCGCTCTTCACGACGTGCGCATGGATGCTGCGGCTGGCGATCACGATCGCACTGCTCATGTCGATTCATCCGGCGCTCGCGCTGCTCGCGCTCTGTGCCCTGCC
Organism: Vicinamibacteria bacterium; assembly: GCA_025924295.1. Classification (GTDB taxonomy): domain Bacteria; phylum Acidobacteriota; class Vicinamibacteria; order Vicinamibacterales; family UBA2999; genus Gp6-AA40. The sequence goes on along the minus strand of JAICEG010000419.1, from coordinate 908 downwards.
AACCGTGCTGACCTCGACGTGGCGTCCGGCAGTAGAACGGAGCGCCTTTGAGAAAGGGGCGCAAGCCAATCGACTGGCTCGCCACCTCTTCGACGTGGCCACGACTGCTCCCGCGGGCAAGGAAGTACGCGTCACCGGAATAGGCGATCGCCTCGTCAAGGAGCGCCGGCTCGCATGGGAGTTCGCCTACCGTCGTATTGCCGCGGCCCGTTCGGGATCGGCGATCTGGCACACGGCCGGGTGGGCGGTCTTCGGGGCGGGCTATGTCGGCGCGATTGTCTTTGTCGCGTACGGCCTTGCGGCGCCGGCGGGGGATGTGCTCCTGGCGCTGGCGGCCGGATCTCGCCTCTCGTACTACGTCGGAGCGACCGTGGGTGAAATCGGATTCCTGCGTGGAATCTGGCTGGATGCGGCCAGGCGGCTGGCATGGCTCGAGGACTACGCGCAGTCGCTCGTGGCCGGAGCGGACCAGCATGCTCCGGCGCAACTCACCCAGGGCATTCGTTTCGAGCACGTCTCGTTCGCGTATCCAGGCACCGACCGTCGTGTGCTGGACGATATCGACATCGAGTTGCCCGCCGGGTCGGTCGTGGCGATCGTCGGCGAGAACGGTGCCGGCAAAACCACGCTCGTCAAACTGCTCGCCAGGATGTACGAGCCGACCAGTGGACGTATTCTGATCGATCGAACCGATCTCGCGCGCATCTCACCCACAGAGTGGCGCGCCCGCCTCGCCGGTGCATTCCAGGACTTCTTCCGCTTCGAGTTCCGGGCTCGTCACACCGTTGGAGTGGGCGACGTTCCGCGGCTCGACAACCAGCCTGCCGTCGTGACCGCGGTGAACCGCGCCGGTGCCGACGATGTGATCGTGAAGTTGACGGCCGGGCTCGAGACGCAACTGGGTCCGG
>JAICEG010000418.1 GCA_025924295.1 Vicinamibacteria bacterium | reverse complement strand
CCGCATCGCATCGGTCAATGCATGAGGGGAGAAGACGCCGTGGCTCCCGAGCAGCCCCGAGGTCGCGACATCCAGACCGGATACGCGGCCGCTCGACGTTTCGATGCCGAAGGTGGCATCGAGCTCTCCGGTCACGACGCCAAAGCGAGTCCGCAGCGCGGAGACATCCCAACGCTCCTGACCGAAGATGCGCATCGGCGGTGTGCCGTTCTCCCCCAGATGGGGACGGTCGTCGAACGTCAGCAGGCGGATGAGCGATGACTTGCCGGCGCCATTGGGGCCAAGGATGACCGTGTGCTCGCCATGATGAATCGTCAGCGACAGGCCGTCGAGCACCCGCGTACCGCCACGCACGAGCGTGGCATTGCTCAATTCCAGGACGGGTTCCACGGGACTATTGTCCCAGAACTAAGAACGAAGAACTAAGAACGAAGAACTCGACATAAAGAACTCAGAAGGAACGACGGACTCAGGGCAGAAAATCGGCGCGTTTCGACCCCGTTTCGCGCGTCACGTTCTTAGTTCTGAGTTCTTCGTTCTTAGTTCGTCAGAAACCGCGGATGTCGCTGCTGGTCCCCCCGGCCGCCGGAATGTATGCCTTGAGCACGTAGTCCATCACCATGCGGTCGGCGCTGAATCGCCAGCCGAGTGTCCGGATGGCGCGCTTCACCCGCGCAATCCACTCGCGCGGCAGGCCGTCGCGGTCCCGGTCGTAGTAGACGGGCACGACCTCGTCGCGCAGGACATCGACCAGGGCCCGGCCGTCGCGCATGTCGTGAACCGAGGTCGACGTGTGAGTATCGCCATCGCCGATCGCGAAGCCATTCAGGCCGTCATAGGCTTCCGCCCACCAGCCATCGAGCACCGAGAGATTCAGGGCACCGTTGAGGACCACCTTCTGCCCGCTCGTGCCACACGCCTCGAGCGGCCGCCTCGGATTGTTCAGCCACACGTCGACGCCCTGCACGAGGTCGCGGCCCACGCTGATGTCATAGTCCTCGATGAACACGATCTTGCCGGCGAATCTCGGATCGCGCCCGAGCCGAGCCACCTCCTGCAGGACTGACTTCCCCGGACCGTCGAGCGGATGCGCCTTGCCGGCGAAGATCAGCTGCACTGGTCGATGCGGATGATTGAGCAGCGCTTCGAGCTCGGCGAGGTCCTGCAGGAACAGGTTGGCGCGCTTGTAGGTCGCAAAGCGCCGCGCGAACCCGATCGTCAGTGCATCGCGGCTGAGCACGCGCCGCAACTGCGCCACGACACTCGCGGGCTGCCCCTGGCGCTCGGCCTGCAGCATGAGGCGACGACGAGCCTCGGCGATCAATCGCGCCTTGAGCGTCAGGTGCGCCTCCCACAGCTCCCCATCGTCGATGTGGTCGATGGCCTCCCAGAGCGCCGGGTCGCCACTGCGCGCGAGCCAATCCGCACCCAGATGCCGTTCGTACACCAGACGCATCTGTGGCGCGAGCCACGAGTTCACATGCACACCGTTGGTCACGTGGCCGATCGGGATGTGCTCCTCGCGCACGCCCGGGAAGAGCCCGGTCCACATCGCACGCGAGACGTGGCCGTGCAGGGATGACACCGCATTGGCCCGATGGCTCGACTTGAGTGCAAGCACGGTCATGCAGAACTCTTCCCGCCAGTCGTGCGGGTTGACGCGACCGAGTGCCAGGAGCCCCTCGTGCGACAGACCCAGCGCGTCGCGAATCGGTCCCAGGTGCTCTTCGATCAGCTCTGCCCCGAAACGATCGTGACCCGCCGGCACCGGGGTGTGCGTGGTGAAGACCACGTGCGACGCGACGCGGCGCATCGCCTCGTCGAAGCTGATGCCCTCGATCTCCATCCGTCGCCGGACCAGCTCCAGCGACGCAAACGCGCTGTGGCCTTCGTTGAGGTGCACGACGCCGGGACAGATACCCAGTGCGGCAAGCGCCTTCACGCCTCCGATGCCGAGCAGAAGTTCCTGGCGGATGCGCACGCGCTGGTCGCCGCCGTAGAGCCGCGCAGTGAGCTCGCGATCCTCCGGGCTGTTCCCTTCGACGTTGGAGTCGAGCAGCAGGAGCGTGTTGCGGCCGACGGCCGTGCGCCAGACGCGCGCGCCGATCCGGCCCGTGCGCGTGTCGATGTCGACGGTGACCGGCGCACCCGCGGCCATCGCCGGCTCCATCGGCAGCACGCGGTGATCGGTGTCCACGTACTCCTCTTGCTGCCAGAGCTGGCCGTCGAGCCGCTGCCGGAAGTATCCCTGGTCGTAGAACAGGCCAACACCGACGAGCGGGATCCCGAGGTCGGACGCGCTCTTGAGATGATCGCCAGCCAGGATGCCAAGCCCACCGGAGTAAATCGGCATCGATTCATGCAAGCCGAACTCGGCCGAGAAGTAGGCAACTGGTCTGGCGCCCAGCACGCTGGCATGGCGCGCACCCCATGTGTGCTTCGAATGCATGTACTCCTGCATGCGCCGGTAGGCGTGGTTGATGCGCCCGTGCAGCGCGAGCTGGGTGGCGCGCACCTCGAGCTGCTCCACATCGATCTGCTGGAGCAGCGCGATCGGATTGTGATCGCACCACTGCCAGAGCACCGGGTCGAGATCGCGAAACAGCCCGGTGCTCTCGTTGTCCCAGCTCCACCACAGATTGCGCGCCAGGGCGGCGAGCCGCCGATGCACGGGCGCAACGAATTGCCCCTCGGTCCGCGCCTCGCTGACGATCGGCGCCAGCTGCACGCCGGCCGACGCGAGCGTCCGCACTTCGTCATCGCCGAAGACACGCGCCTCGGTCGTCTGCACGACGAGGACGCCCTGCAGCACTCCGCGATCCATCACCGGGACACCGAGAAACGTCCGGTACGGATCCTCGCCGATGTCGCTGAAGTATTTGAAGCGCGGATGAGCGGCGACATCGGGGACGACGACCGGTTTGGCCTGCTCCGCCACCAAACCGGCAAGGCCTTCGGTGATGCGCATCCGGACCCGTCCGACGCTTTCGGGGCGAAGACCAACAGTCGCAGCCAGGACCAGATTGGCGCGATCCTGTTCGAGCACGTACACCGAGCAGACGTCCGACGTGTACCGCTGCTTGATGACGTTGACGATGGTGGTGAGAGTTTCAGTGGGATTGCCGCTGTGCGACACAAGCTGACCGATGTCTTCCACGATCACTTCTTCAGCCTTCACACCAACATCTTTCACGCCGACCTCCGGGAGATTTGGGGAACGCGCGAGGCGAAGCAAGAACGCTGCCTCGATCTGCCGGGGTGGATTGCGGCTCGATCACGGGATCCGCAAAAGCCCATCGGACATTTCAGTATCAAGAACTTTGTGTTCCTACACTCTTGTCGAATTCATGGGATCGCGCCGACACTCGCGCCACGTCGAAACGTGTGGTAAAACGCTGAATCGTCGGCGCGAGGGGTTTCATGCGCTGTGGCCCGGACGTTGCTCTCTATGACTCCATGAGCTTCGCAACCATCGTGGATCGCGTGCGCACCGACTTCACCGAGATGCCGGAACTGGAGTTGACGCTGCCGCAGGCCGTGCGGCTATGGACGCTGGGAATGGACGATTGCCGCCAGGTGCTCGATTCGCTCGTCGATGCCGGCTTCCTCGCCTGGACGCCCAGGCGAACGGTGGTCAGGCGGGGCCGCGACCCGCTCGCCCGGCACGACAGTCAGACAGCTAACATTTCTGTCCGGGCATCGAAGCTTCACGACAAATCCGTCTGGAACTCGTAGTCCCGTGGTGTCGCACACCTCACCCCTCAAGCTCGTGCCGCCTCTGCAGCCGGCGCGTCCCGAGTCGCCCGTGGAATCGCCCCTGTTCTCGAAATACGGCCTCGACGCGGCGTACGACGAAATGTTCGACGCCAGCAGGCGGGCCCGGCCGCACTACCGGCCCCTCATCGAGGAGCTACAGGTCGCGTCCACCGAAGAGCTGCGCCAGCGCCAGCTCGAGGCCGACCGGGCGTTCCTCACGCAAGGCATCACCTTCACCGTCTACGGCGACGATCAAGGCACCGAGCGGATCTTTCCTTTCGATCTGCTGCCGCGCATCCTGACGGGGCGCGAGTGGGACACGCTCGAACGTGGACTCGCGCAGCGGCTGACGGCCATCAACCTGTTCCTCAAGGACATCTACCACGAGGGCCGCATCCTCGCCGAGCGCGTCGTTCCGCCCGAGCTCGTCTACAGCTGCCGGCACTATCGGCGTGAGATGCGCGGAGTTCGGGTGCACAAGGACATCTACGTGTCGATCGCCGGCACCGACCTCGTCCGCCTCGATGACGGTCGCTTCGTGGTGCTCGAAGACAACCTGCGTGTGCCGAGCGGCGTGTCGTACATGCTTGCGAATCGCGAGGTGACCAAGCGCGTCTTCCCCGGACTGTTCACGCGCTACAACGTCAAGCCGATTGCCCACTACGGACAATCGCTGCTCGCCACCCTGCGTGCACTGACACCGGCCAACCGGGCAGAACCGACGATCGTCGTGCTCACGCCGGGCGTCGGCAATTCAGCCTACTTCGAGCACGCATTCCTGGCGCGCGAGATGGGCGTCCCGCTCGTCGAGGG
>JAICEG010000417.1 GCA_025924295.1 Vicinamibacteria bacterium | reverse complement strand
GTCAGGCCCGGTGACTCGATGCCGGCCGCCTGAACCAGGCGCCGGTTCGTTGCATCCCTCTCAATCATGAAATCCGAGTACGACACGTCAGGAGGGTGGAGCTTCGGGCGGATGCCGCTCCCGCCAAGCCGCAAATCCTCGAGCGTGAGCTCCGGCAGCAGTTCCCTCGCCGGTTCGAGAAAATCCTCGATCGGGATCCGGTCGTTCTCGTAGTCATCCTTCCGATCCTGGTAGCGCGCCGTCGGTCCAAGCGTGACGTTGCCGCCGATCGTCTTGGTGATGTGCACGCCGAGTCCGTGGGTGTGGGGCAGGGGGTAGACCAGCCCGTTCACCATGTCGCGCTTGGAAGGGACGAGCTCGGCGTACTCACCACGGCACGGATAGATCTGGAAGCGGCGCCCGCCAAGCATCGCCGAGACATCGTCGGCGTACAGTCCTGCGGCGTTCACGACGGAGCGTGCCGAGATCGATTCGGCCGGTGTGCGCAGGACGATGCTGTCGGAGTTGACGTCAGCACCGACGAGCGGCGATCCGGGAAGCACGTGGGCGTCCTGTTCGCGGCACAGCCTGGCGAGCGTATGAATCAACGCCTCTGCTTCGACCATGCCCGTGTTCGGGGAGAAGAGCGCAACCCGTACCTTGAGGTGTGGCTCGCGTTCCCGTATGAACGCCTGCTCGACGATCTCCATGTCCTGGACGCCGTTATCGATTGCGCGGGCGTGAAGCGCTTCCAGTCCCTGGACCTCGTGCTCGTCGTGCGCGACGATCAGCTTGCCGGTCCGGCGATGGGGGACGTCGTACTTCGTGCAGAACTCGTACAGCATGCGTGCGCCGTCGACACAGTGCCGTGCCTTGAGGCTTCCTTTCGGGTAGTAGATCCCGGCGTGAATCACCTGACTGTTGTGCGTGCTCGTGCCGAGGCCAGGCCGCGCTTCGCGTTCCAGCACGCAGACGCTCCGCCCGCGAGTGGCGATCGCACGTGCTGCCGCCAGGCCTACCACGCCCGCGCCGATGACGACTGTGTCGATGTGTTCCATTTCGTTTCTGTGGGCAACGACTGGAGTACGATGAGGAGATGGTCTCGCCGCCGCCGGCACCCAGTGTACCAGTCACGGGTTCTACTTCTATCACTCGGGTCCTCATCACTGGCACTCATGGGCAACTCGGCGCAGCGATGGTCCGCGCCTTTGTCGGCATCGAGGTCACTGCGTATACCCGATCGACTCTTGATGTGACCGAGGCAGCGGCGGTCAACCAGGCCGTCGCGAGAGTCGCCCCGCATCTCATCGTGAACTGCGCCGCGTTCAACGATGTGGACGGTGCCGAGGATCGCGCGGCGGAGGCGCTGGCGGTCAATGCGTTTGCGGTGCGCAATCTCGCCAGGGCCGCAGAGGACGTCGGGGCGAAACTGGTTCACTACAGCACCGACTTCGTGTTCGATGGCTCGGCCAGCACTCCCTACAGGGAGGACGCGCGCCCCTCGCCACGCGGAACGTATGCCGCTTCGAAGCTCCTGGGTGAATGGTTCGCGCTCGCGGCGCCGGGCTCGTACGTGCTGCGCGTCGAGAGCCTCTTTGGATCTCCGGCCAACTGGACCGGCCGCCGCGGCACGCTCGACGGCATCGTCGCCAACCTGGAACAGGGTCGCGAGGTGCGCGCGTTTACGGATCGAGTCGTATCGCCTTCCTACGTCGCCGACATCGCCGAGGCCACTCGCCACCTGACCATGTCGAATGCGGCGCCCGGGCTCTATCACTGCGTCAACGCGGGCCACGCGACCTGGTACGAGGTTGCCCGTGAGGTGGCCGCCCTCATCGGTCATCCGCCGCCCACTCTGATCCCCGTGACCATGGATCAGATGAAGTTGAAAGCACCGCGTCCGCGGTTCTGTGCGCTGTCCATCGACAAGTTGACCGCCACCGGCTTCACGATGCCGACGTGGCAGGACGCGCTCCGGCGGTGGCTCGCCACGCGCGGCGCGCTCACGACGTAGAATGAAGGGCATTCATGAGTAGACGCGCGATCATCACCGGGGTCACTGGCCAGGATGGCTCGTACCTCGCGGAATTGCTTCTCGAGAAAGGGTACGAAGTCACTGGTGTGGTCCGGCGGTCGAGCTCGCCCAATCTGTGGCGGATCGAGCATCTCCTCGGTCGCATATCCCTGAAGCCCGCCGACCTGCTCGACCAGCTCTCGCTGCTGCGTCTCATCCAGGACGTCAACCCACACGAGATCTACACCCTGGCAGCGATGTCGTTCGTGCCGGCATCGTGGGACCAGCCGCTGCTCACCGGTGACTACAACTCGATGGGCGTCACGCGTCTGCTCGAGGCGATTCGCCATGTCGACACGTCGATCAAGCTGTATCAGGCATCTTCCAGCGAGATGTACGGACGCGTGCGCGAGGTGCCGCAGACGGAGCTGACGCCGTTCTATCCGCGGAGCCCGTACGGTGTGTCGAAGGTGTTCGGTCACTACATCACGGTGAACTATCGCGAGAGCTACAACATGTTCGCCGTGTCCGGCATCCTCTTCAATCACGAGTCGCCCCGCCGTGGCCTCGAGTTCGTGACACGCAAGGTCACCGATGGAGTGGCGCGCATCAAGCTCGGGATGTCGGACCATCTGTCGCTCGGCAACCTCGACGCGTGCCGCGACTGGGGATTTGCCGGCGACTACGTGCACGCCATGTGGATGATGCTCCAGCAGGATGAGGCCGACGACTACGTCATCGCAACCGGCGTCACGCATTCGGTGCGACAGCTGGTCGAGACGGCGTTCGGGCACGTGGGCCTCGACTCGCAGAAGTACGTCAGGATCGATCCGGCGTTCCTTCGCCCGGCGGAAGTCGATCACCTGATCGGCGATGCGTCCAAGGCGAAGCGAGTGCTCGGGTGGGAGCCATCGGTGTCGTTCCAGCAGTTGGTCGCGATGATGGTCGATGCCGATATCCAGGCACTCTCGGGATCGCATCGCGTCGCCTCATCGGTCTGGACTCCTCGCTGACGTGCAGCGCGTAGTGTCCGGCTCAGCCGGACAGGAGCGGCAGATGCGTGTTTCGAGAGCTGTGGCTTCACTCCTGGCAGCATTGGTGGCGGTATCCACATGGGTGCCAGGTCCTGTCATCGGGCTCGCGCAGAGTGCCCCTGCGGCGGCCGCAACGGGACCACTCGCGGGCGCGATCGACGTCCACGTCCATAGCTACCCTGACGATCGGCCCAGATCGATTCACGCGATCGACGTCGCCAAGCTGGCGGACTCTCGTGGCATGCGCGCGATCGTCCTCAAGAACCACTACGAATCGACTGCCGGCACCGCGTATCTCGTGCGTCAGGTCGTGCCGGGCATCGAGGTGTTCGGCGGCATCGCGCTGAACCGGACCGTTGGCGGCATCAACCCGGCGGCGGTTGAGCACATGACCCGCGTGTCCGGCGGCTGGGGGAGAGTGGTCTGGATGCCGACGTTCGACGCCGAAAACCAGGTGCGCACGGCCAAGGAGAACCGGCCGTATGTGTCCGTATCCCGGGACGGCGAGCTGCTCCCCGAGGTGAAGTCGGTGATCGCGCTGGTCGCCAAGCACGACCTGGTGCTGGCGACCGGTCACTCCACTCCGGCTGAAGTGCTCATGCTCCTTCGCGACGCGCGTCAGCAGGGCGTGCGACAGATGATCGTCACCCACGCGATCAACACGCCCGTGCTGATGAATGCCGCTCAAATGAAGGAAGCCGCGTCGCTCGGCGCGTTCATCGAGTTCGTGGGGGGCGCACCGGAAGGGCAGGGGGCCGCGGCTCGTCTCGACGGAATCGCGAAGGCGATCAAAGAGGTCGGCGTCGCGTCGTCGATTCTTTCTTCGGACCTCGGGCAGCAGGGGAATCCGCTGCCGCCGGATGGTTTGGGAACTTACATCCAGGCTCTCAGGGCGCGTGGCTTCAGCGATCGTGACCTGGACACGATGTCGAAGCAGAATCCTGCGCGCCTGCTGGGACTGCCGTAGTCCACGCGCCCGCTATCTTCCGATCACGCCCTCGAGCGGGCTGCTGGCCGTTGCGTACATCTTCCGCGGGATTCGTCCGGAGAGAAACGCGAGGCGCCCGGCGATGACGGCATGCTTCATGGCTTCAGCCATGGCCACCGGCTGTTCGGCCCCTGCGATTGCCGTATTCATCAGCACGCCGTCAGCACCCAGCTCCATCGCCAGTGCAGCATCCGAGGCGGTGCCGACGCCGGCGTCCACGATCACCGGGACCTTGGAGAACTCCCGGATGATCCGGATGTTGTTCGCGTTCTGAATGCCCAGCCCGGAACCGATCGGCGCTCCGAGCGGCATCACGGCGGATGCGCCGGCGTCTTCGAGCTTGCGGCACGTCACGGGATCGTCGTTGGTGTAGGGCAGGACGATGAAGCCTTCCTTGACCAGGACGCGTGTCGCTTCGATGAGCGCCTCGTTGTCCGGGAAGAGCGTCCGCTCGTCGCCGATGACTTCGAGCTTCACCCAGTTCGACAGGCCCGCTTCGCGTCCCAGCTTCGCCGTCCGAATCGCATCGTCGGCGGTGTAGCAGCCCGCCGTGTTCGGCAGGATGAAGATCGAGT
>JAICEG010000416.1 GCA_025924295.1 Vicinamibacteria bacterium | reverse complement strand
TTCGCAGGCCCGCTCGAGGGCCCTCGCTCGAGCGAAGTGTGCGGCTTCAGCAATGCGCCGCCGGCACTGGTCAATCCCGGCTCACAGGGTTCAACGGTCGGACAGGCCGACAGTCTTCAACTCGCTGGCAGCGATCCGATGGGTGACCCGCTGACCTACAGCGCGACGGGTCTGCCTCCAGGTCTCACGCTGATGGCGTCGACCGGCTACATCTCCGGCACGCCGACGACAGCCGGTACCTACTCAGTGACCGCGCGGGCGACCGATGGAGTGCTGACCGCGTCGCAGACCTTCACGTGGATAGTCAGCGTGACCGACACGACTGCGCCCGCGGTGAGCATCACCAGCCCGACATCTGCGGTGACATATGCCACCAGCGCCGTATCGCTCACAGTTGGTGGAACCGCCAGCGACGCGGTTGGCGTCACGCAGGTCACCTGGGTGAACAACCGTGGAGGAAGCGGTGCCGCCACCGGCACGACGTCCTGGTCCACGTCAGCGATCGCGTTGCAGACTGGCAGCAATGTGCTGACGGTGACTGCCCGCGATGCTGCTGGCAACACCGCCTCGGACGTGTTGACGGTGACAGTGAATGCGCCGCCGACGCTCGCCACCGTTGCGAATCAGTCGTCGCTCATGGGGCTCTCGACCACGCTGCAACTCTCGGGCAGCGATCCCAATGGCGACGCGCTCACCTACTCTGCGACCGGCTTGCCAGCGGGACTGTCTGTTACCGCGTCGAGCGGTCTCATCTCGGGTGCCCCCGCGCAGGCGGGCACCTACAACGTGACCGCGTCGGTGTCCGACGGCGCGCTCTCCGCGTCGCGCACCTTTACGTGGGTCATCACCGCACCCGCCGCGCCCGACACGCAGGTGCCGACGGTGGCGATCACGACACCAACAACGTCGACCTCGTTCGCCACCACGGCGTCAACCGTATCGCTCGGCGGAACGACCGGCGACAACACGGGTGTCACGGCGTTGACGTGGTCCAACGATCGCGGCGGGAATGGGACTGCCGATCGCACGGTCTCGCCAGCTGACGAGGGGCTGCTCGCGCAGTGGCGCTTCGACGATGGCAGCGGCACGTCTGCGGGTGAAACCGTCGGCGGGAAGACCGGAACCCTGTCCGGCGGAGCGACCTGGGCGTCGGGTCGGCACGGCCAGGCGGTGAGCCTGGACGGTGTAGATGACTACGTTGCGGTCCCAACCCTGGATGTGTCGGGCACTGGATTGACGATTACGGGCTGGGTCAAGAGCAGCAGCTTCTCGAGCTCAATCGATCAGCGGTTCGTTTCCAAGTCGACCGACACCGCAGAGCAGAACCACTACTGGATGCTTGGCCAGACGAACAACGGCCAGAACCTTCTGCGCTTCCGGCTGAAGACAGGTACCACGACGACGACCTTGGTCGCTTCGACGGGAGATCTTCCGATTGGCGCCTGGTACCACGTGGCTGCGACGTACGACGGATCGATGATGCGGATCTACCTGAACGGCGCTGAGGTGGGTGCCGTGCAGAAGACCGGAGCGCTCGCGAGCAACGCAGCCGTGCCGGTGAACATCGGCCGCAGCCCGGATGGTTCGAACGCAATGCACGGGTCGATCGACGACGTGAGGATCTACGCGCGGGCGCTGAGCGCGTCGGAAATCAGCGCGGTGTCAAATACACCCGACACTGCCGGATCGACGTGGAGTGTTCCGGCGGTTGCCTTGCAGTCCGGTGCGAATCGGATCACCGTCACGGCAAGAGATGCGGCGGGCAACACATCGACCGATGTGCTCACTGTCACCTACAACGCACCGAACACAGCGCCCACGCTTGCCGCAGTCGCGAACCAGGCTGCTGAAGTCGGCAAGGCCGCATCGCTCCAGTTGACCGGTGCGGATGTGGACGGTGGCACGCTGAGCTATGGCGCCAACGGATTGCCTCCTGGTCTGGCGCTCGCGGTATCGACGGGCCTCATCGCGGGCACTCCTACAGCGGCCGGCAGCTACCCTGTCACTGTCACCGTGTCTGATGGGGCTCTCACAGCTACGCGGACCTTCACGTGGACTGTGACGCCCGAGACGGTTGCGCCCGGCGTTACGATTACGAACCCAACGACAGCGACGACCTACACGGCGACGTTGGCCAGCATGACGCTCGGCGGCACTGCCAGCGACAACGTCGGCGTGACGCAGGTGAGCTGGTCCAACAGCCGCGGCGGAAGCGGCGTCGCGACCGGGACGACGACATGGAGCGTCGGGATCACTCTGCAGGGCGGTTCCAACGTGTTGACCGTGACCGCGCGCGATGCGGCTGGCAACACCGCAACGGACACGTTGACGGTGACCTACAACATGGGAGACACGACAGCGCCCGTCGTCACCATCACCAAGCCGACGACCGCAGCCACGCTGACGACCGCCAGCGCGACGATCAATCTCAGCGGCACTGCCAGCGACAACGTCGGTGTGACGCGAGTGAGCTGGTCGAACGATCGCGGCGGCGGCGGTACGGCCACTGGTACGACGAGCTGGAGCGCGAACGGTGTGGCGCTGCAGCCCGGTGCCAACGTGCTGACCGTGACGGCCAGCGACGCCGCAGGCAATATGAAGACCGACGTTCTGACGGTGACCTTCACCGATCCGCTGCGGATTGCCGGCCTCGCGGCCGACCGTCCGGCGCCGCAGCCGCTCGGGACGACGGTGACGTTCACGGCCGCCGCTGCCGGCGGTGGCGGGACGTATGAATACCAGTGGCGCGTCTACGATGGCTCGAAGTGGGTGACCAAGGCGGGCTGGAGCTCGAACAACCGGTTCGCCTGGACGCCGACGACAGCCATCAGCGGCTATAAGGTGCGTGCCGTGGTTCGTGTCGTCGGGAAGTCGGGTACGGTCATGGCGACGATGGATTTCCCCATCGTTCCCTGAGCGGCTCTCAACAACGAAGCAGCGGTGGGCTGAAAGCCCGCCGCTGTCCTCTCAGTGCGGCAGGCCGCTCGTCCATCTCCCGGTGCCTGGCGCCATCATCGACCGCATCTCGAGCAGTTCGATCAGCGCACCGCATCGCGAAAGGACGCCGTTACACTCCAGCAGTGCCTGACGTTCGATCGGCTCGAGCGCGAGATACTGTGCGAGTGCGTTGACGAGGTCATCGTCAGAGACGTTCGGCGAGAGCTTGGCGTCGCTCCCCCTGTGCTCCATCGCAGCAGCGAGCAGTGACTCCAGCCGCCGGCGATGGTTGTGCATCGTCGACTTGTCTTCCTCTGTCGCCGTTTCAGCCAGCGCTTCGACGTGAGCCAGGCGATAGGAGTGTCCGCCCTCTTCGCCGGTCATGCGGAATTTTTCCAGCCCTCTCAGGACGATGTTGAACCGGCCGTCGGGCAGCGGCTCCGAATGTGTGATGAGGCCGGCGCATCCGATCGGGTAGACCGGCGGTCGGCCGGCGTATTCCGATTCGAATCCGGGCCGCAGCAGCACCATCCCGATGATGCGATCGCTGGCGAGCGCGTCGCGCACCATCGCGCGATAGCGCGGCTCGAAAATATGGAGCGGCAGAAAGACGTTGGGGAAGAGGACGACGTTGGGCAGAGGGAAGATCGGAATAGTGGCTGGTAGAGGCATTGCTGATTCGCCGATCATCAGTGAATCGTCTTCGTCTTCCTGTCCATGTAATCCATCAGGACGTACTGGCCAAGCGTATAGGGCGTCGTGAAGTATGCCTTGCCGCGGCAGATCGCCGCGACCCGGCGCACGAATGCGACCAGATCGTGATCGCGCGCCAGCATGAACGTGTTGATCATGATGCCGGCCTTCTGGCAGGCGCTCACCTCGGCAAACGTCTCCGAGACGATGAACGGATCCAGGCCGAAGGCGTTCTTGTAGATCTGCCCGTCGGGACGCGTGAGCGCTGACGGCTTGCCGTCGGTGATCATCACGATCTGACGCATGTCCTTCTTCTGGCGCTCGAGGATGCGGCGCGCGAGGCGAAGCCCTTCGCGGGTGTTCGTGTAGTACGGGCCAACGCGCACGCGGCCGAGTTGCTTGAGCGGAATTTCCTCGGCCGAGTCGTGGAACAGCACGGCACGCAGCGAGTCGCCGGGATACTGCGTGCGGATCAGATGCGCGAGGGCGAGCGCGACGCGCTTGGCGGGAGTGAATCGATCCTCGCCGTAGAGGATCATGCTGTGGCTGCAGTCGAGCATGATCACCGTCGCGCAGGAGCTTTGGTACTCGCTCTGCGCGACCATCAGGTCCGGGTAGTCCACCTCGATCACGCCGGAAACGGGCTGTGAGCCCCGGGTTCGGAGTCGCCTCACCGCATTCAGAATCGTGCTGCTCGGATCGATGTTGAGCGTGTCGCCGAACTCATAGGGTTTCGGTGCGGCCACGGCCTCGACGCCGGTGCTCAGGTGACGCGTATCGTGCCGGCCGGTGTCGCTGCGCCCGATCGAGCCGAGCAGATCGCGGAGCGCGCGATACCCGAGGAAGTCGAGTGCCTTGTCGGTGACCTCGAATTTGACCGGGGCAGCGCTCTCGTCGAATCCACCGCCCATCCCGTCGCGCCGTTCGCGTTCCCGATCGAGATCGGGAGCGCTCGACACGAAGCCCTGTTCCAT
>JAICEG010000415.1 GCA_025924295.1 Vicinamibacteria bacterium | reverse complement strand
CGCGGGAGAGCTCCCGCCGTCCACCGCGACGCTCGCAGGTGTTCGTGACGGTCGAGCCGGTGTTGAGACCGCCCTGGATCGTCACGCCGTTTTGCGTCCGCGCGCTCACGTTGACCAGCACCCCGTTGTACATCTGCGTCTGCTCGCCGAAGTTGTTGGACCAGGTGGTGTAGCTGTTCGTCTGCCCGGCTTTATCGGGCCTCACGTTGTACAGGCCGGACACCACGTAGCCGCCGCCGTCGGGGAGACGAGGATCGGAAGGCGCGGTTACGCTGAACGGATCGAAATCGCCCGCGACCACGGACAGGTTGTCGACGACCGTGAAGTTCTGGAGCCAGCGACGGAAGTAGCCGACCTCGACCGAGACGCCGGTCAGGATTTCCTGCTGAACGGACACGCCGATCTGCCAGTCGCTCGGACGGACACCCCATCCTTCGAGAATCTCGGGATCGAAGCTGCCGCTGAAGATCGGCTTGCCGAAATTGGTGTTGCTCAACACACCGCAGACGTCGCCGCCGCTTGCGCTCAGGTTCTGCGCGTTCGGGTTGAGCAGATCGCAATCCGGCTTGTAGTTGTTGTTCGAGTCGGTCCACGCGCGCGTGACCGGTGGCGGCGCGCCGAGAACAGGGCTGCCCGCGATGCGTGCGGCTGGATTGCTCAGCGAGTAGGTGTTGTGATTCGTCGCCGCCTCGAGGTACTTGCCGGCGTTCACTTTCAACGAGGTCCTGCCGTTGCCGAAGACGTCATACGCGAAGCCGCCACGCGGCGTGATGTCGCTATACCCCTTGACGCCCGGCTGCGCCTCGAAGAAGACCGGCGTCGGAAGGAACGTCACCGGTCCGATTTGCTGATCGGGGAAATAGCTCCATGCATGATCGAAGCGGAGGGCGCCCTGCAGCGTGACACGGCCGAGCGTCCACTGCTCCTGCGCGTAGAGCGCTTCCCAGCGTGTACGCTGCCCGGTCTTGAACGGCTTCAAATCCATCGTCAGCAGATTCGGCACGCCGTGATTGAGCCGGTACTGCAGGTGCGTATCGTTGGCGAAGTAGCTCTGGTTGACGCGGTGAAACGCCGCCTGGTAGCCGAACTTCATGCTGTGTGCGCCGGTGACGTACGACGCGGACCCGCGCCAGGTGAACGTGAACCCCTGGTTGCTGGCCCAGTCCTGCGAGGCAAAGAGGATGTTCTGAATCCCGTGCGCGCACGCGCCGGGAACCGCGTTGGCCGGCGGCTGCGCGCACTGATCCTGGATCTTCGGGATGGGCCGCGTCGGGTTGCCCGGCATCTCCTGCCCACCGTAGTGGCTGTAGTTGGTGCCGAACCCGGCATCGAGCAGCAGGCGGTTCGTCATCGGTGAATTCCAGGTTGCCTGCTGCGCGCGCTGACGAGCGTGCGCGCGTCCCGCGTAGTTGGAGAACTCAGGTGCCTGCGTTGCTGTCGCGAGGCCGAACGTGCCAGCAGAACCAGGAGCGCCGCCGATGATCCATTCATCGCCAGGCTGTTGCCGGCAGCCGTCGTCAGTGCCCGGCCACGACGAGCCCTGACACGGACGCTGCTCGTCCCAGAACACGTTGAAGCGATTGCGGGGCGTTGCCTGCACCGTGAGTCGCAAGCTGAGCGTCGCCCAGTCGCTTGCCGTGACCGCCTGGCGTGTGAGGTCAGGCACGTACGTGAACTTCGTCGGGTCGCCCGCGTTCACATTCCGATACATGCCCGGAACCGACTGCCAACTTCCTTCCTCGCGCGAGTTCACGAAGTACCAGATTCGATCCCTGACGATGGGCCCGCCGACACCGCCGTTGATGTCCCACAGCTTGAGCAGCTCGCCGGGAGTGCGTAAACCAGCGGCGCGCAGTTCATCGGTGTAGTTGCTGCCGACGAGCGCGTTGCTCACACCGGCCGCGTAGATGGTCCCGCGCACGGTGTTGCCACCGGTCTTGGGCACGATGTTCATCGTCGGGCCGCCGACCTCGGCTTCGCCGAGGCCGCCAGAGGTCGTGAATGTGACTTCTGCCGCGTTGGCGATGTCGGGCAGGTATCCCGAGACGCCGCCGCCGCTGAGCGGCGCACCGACGCCGAGACCGTCAACCTGCAGCCGGCCCTCGGTGCCGCGTCCGCCGGGACCTCCGAACACGACCAGGCCCGGTCGCGTCAGCACGTCGCGCGATCCGCCGCTGACCGCCGGGACGAGTTGAAAGAGCGCGCCATACGAACGCGATGTCGGCAGGGCGGCGATCACGTCGCCGTCAACGGTCGTCTGCCGCCTGATGCTCTGCACGTCGACGATGGGCGATTCGCCCGTGACGGTGATGGTTTCCTCGAGCGAGCCAACGCGGAGGTCGGCGTTGACCGTGCTGGTGAACGTGCCGGTCAGCTCGATGCCTTCGCGCTTGACGGTATTGAAGCCGGTCAGCGTGAACGTGACCGAGTAGGCGCCGGGGCGCAGATCGACGATGCGGTACTGTCCCGAACCGTCGGTTACGGCGCTGCGAACTTTTTCAATGAGTTCTGGACTTGCCGCTTCGACTGTGACGCCCGGAAGCACGGCGCCTGAAGTGTCTTTTACGATACCGGTGATTGACGCCTGCGCATGGGCGATCGCCGGCGTCATTGCCAATACGAACACGAGGAAACGAACCCACTGGACACGACGCATAATCCCTCCGGGTTACCGGGTTCCTGACATGGTCGAGGTCTCGACTGAAACAGGGTCGCATTCTGTGGCGGCGATTCTGCGATGTCAATCTGCAGATCCATCGGAGATTTGGGGATCTTTGATTCTCGATTGGTTGAAGGATCTTTGTTCGTCGACTGATTGCCCAATCCTCAATGTTCTAGGATCTCGCGGTGGCGTGGACGCTCGACCTCGGCCCCCTGGTGCGGCTGCAGAAAAGGATGTGGCGTGCCGCGTTCTTCACGGGCTTTGGGGTGTATTTCGAGGCGGTCGTGACGCTCGTGCTCGTGATCAATCAACAGTTCTCGCTTCTTGCCCTTGCCGTCGCCAACGTCATCGTGTTCATCCAGGCGGTGCTGATCTATCGTCCCGCTTGCCAGCTGGTGCGAGGTGAGCTGGTTCGCCGGTATCGATCATTCATTCTGTTGGCTCCGGCGTTCGTGGCCACAACGAGTATTGGCAGCCCCGCGGGAGAAGAGCGGCAGGCGGCCGCCATCATATCGGCCCTTGTGGCTGCGATGGGTGTCTGGGCCGCGATTGGCGCCATTCGCGTGGCACGCGACTTCCGTCCGCAACTCGCACAGGTCCGGGAGAAGACGGTCCTCGAAGACGCACTCTCGTTCAGTCCGTTCGAGGCGCTCAAGGCACGGTGGCGATCGTTTGGCGGTGAACGCAGACGATGGGCGCTGCCGTTCGTCGCTGCTGTGGGGAGCTTTACTGCAGTCGCGGCGGTCATTGCCGCGCTGACGCAGGCGATAGGGGTGAACATCGGGGCCTTGACGGCACAGATTTCAGCACTTGCCGCGATCCTGGTCTTTTACCTGGTGATGCGTCGTCTCAAGCTGAGTGCGTCGGAGCTGCGCGCACGCGATCGACGTGCACCAGTGTTAGTCCTGCGCCAGTTCGGCGACGACTTCCTCGAGGCCGGCAGGATGTCTTTCGGTAGTTCGGCGACCTTCGAGCACTTCGTCGCTGGCGAGCTCAATCGCATCGGCCCGGTGGTCGCGATTGGGAGGCCCGGCGAACGGCTTCAACCGCTCGGCGCGTCGCGCGACTATCTCGAAGGCTCCGATTGGCAGAGCGCCGTCGCCACGGCGATTAGCGACGCTGCGCTCGTGGTGTTCGTCTTGGGCGAGTCGGAGAACGTGTTGTGGGAGTTCCGCACTACGATCGAGACGCGCGGCAGGGCACGCGCGCTGATCGTCGTGCCGCCGCTGCCGGATCGCGCCGAGCTCGGGCGCCGATGGGCGAGATTCGTCGAGGCATCCGCAGATCTTCTTGGCGATCGATTTCCGCGCGAGTTGCCCGCGCGATCGGTGCTGGCTATCGCATTCGTCGGCGACGCTGCGCTGATTGCGGTGAATGACGAGAAGCCGAGATCACGAGCGCCGCTGACACGCAGCCGCTCGGACTACCGCCTGCTGTTTCGACTGTTCGACTCATTGCAGCATCAGCAGCTGCCGACTGCGGAGGCTCTGGACGCATTCCTCACGCGGGCCATGCCGCTTGTTCGGCTCACGGCGATGTAATCGCTCAATTGGTGATTTTGCGATCTTTGATTCTTGATTTCGTGCGTTCCCGCGAAACAGCGAGAGCAAAATCTTCAATCAAAGATCGACAATCAACAACGAATCCACGATCAAAGATCCAGAATCACTAATTGATCGGAGGCTCCACGCGAAGGATGGCACCGAAGGTTTCGTCCGTCAGGACGTAAAGGTAGCCATCCGGACCAGGCTTCACCTCGCGAATGCGCTGCTTCAACTCGGACAGAAAGATCTCCCGCCCGGTTGGAAGCCCCTTTGCGTTGAACTGCACGCGCTGAATGTGTTGACCCGTGTTGGCGCGCATGCCGCCGATGAACGCGTTCCCTTTCCATGCCGGGAACTTGTCCCCGTCGTAGAACGAGAGCCCGGAGATCGCGATGGCG
>JAICEG010000414.1 GCA_025924295.1 Vicinamibacteria bacterium | reverse complement strand
TCACGTCGTCCTCCGGCATGAGTTGATGCACGACGTGCGGCTGATTCGGCTCGACGCCTCACCCCGCGTGAATCCTGCCGTGCAGTGGATGTCGGGTGATGCCCGCGGTCGCTGGGAAGGCGACACGTTCGTCGTCGAGACGAGCAATTTCACGCGGGAGACTCCCTTCCGCGGGCCGCCGCGCACGACGCGTCAGGACATCACGACCAGCCCGCAGTTGCGCGTGACGGAGCGTTTCACGCTCGTCGACCGCGACACGATCAAATACGAGTTCACGGTGAACGATCCGGGCACGTGGACGCAGCCCTGGTCCGGCGAAGTGCCGATGCGACGGATCGACGGACCGATCTACGAGTACGGCTGTCACGAGGGCAACTACGGACTCGAGAACATCCTGCGTGCGGCCAGGGTTCAGGAGGCGAACGCACGATAAGATAATTGGCATGCAGGACCTTATCCGGCAGCTCCTGGTCGAGCTGGGCGAGGACCCGGCTCGGGAGGGGCTGCTGCGAACTCCGCTCCGGGTCGACAAGGCGTTGAAGTTCCTCACGAGCGGCTACCACGCCAACATCGACGACGTTCTCAACAATGCGCTCTTCACGGTCGACTACAGCGAGATGGTCATCGTGAAGGACATCGACTTCTACAGTCTCTGCGAACATCACCTGCTTCCGTTCTTCGGGAAGTGCCACGTCGCCTACATCCCGCAGCAGTACGTCATCGGTCTCAGCAAGATTCCGCGGATCGTGGACGTGTTCGCCCGGCGGCTCCAGGTGCAGGAGCGCATGACCAACCAGATTGCCGAGACGATTCGTCAGAAGATCGATCCGCTCGGCGTTGCCGTCGTGTGCGAAGGGACGCATCTGTGCATGTCGATGCGCGGCGTGGAGAAACAGAATTCCTGTGCCGTGACGAGCGCCATGCTCGGATCCTTCAGGGAGAATGCCCGCACCCGGATGGAGTTTCTCGAGTTGATCAGAGGACGCGCAGGCGGACAGCTGATGCCTAATCCAGCAGGGTTAGCCTGCGTCGCGGACTGAAGGAGAGGTCAGGGTGCACATTGCAGCTGTAATGCTGATATCCGCTCTTGCTGCTGCTCCGGCGGTGATCTCGGCACAGACGACGCGCCCGCCGGCGCGGCGTCCGGTGCAGGTCCCGCCGAAGGTCGAGCCTGCGATGGTGAATTGTCCGACCGTGCTCGGCGAAGGGGCCAAGACAGCGCGGATGTTCTGTGACGTCCTGATCGAAAGGGATCCAACCGCCGGCATCCTGATTCCGTTTCCGCCGCACACCGGGGATGTCACGCTGACGTTCGAGCTCCACAACCGTCACACCTACTCGGAGGACGAGATCCGGAACAAGCGCGCCTACCACCGCTACACGGCGTCAATCGGTGTGATGGCTTTGGACAACACGCTCCTGACCCGCGCGGTGGTGCAGAGCGAGTTCCGCAACGCTGGCGACATGCTCGATCGTGTACTTGGAGGAAGCGGCCCGGGTGGGTTGAAGGCCGTGGCGCCGCTCGGTTCCGAGATGATCGTCGTGACGGTGCCGGCGATGGAACAGGGGGTCAGCATCCTCGGCGAGAAGCTGTCCGTCCTGCGTGTCGATGGGAAGGACGACTTCGAGACACCGGGCCGTCCCATCGCCGTGATCAGCAACGTGATGCTGGAGTATCGGCCAGGCCCGCCCCCACGGCCGTCTTCGACAGCGAAGCCGACCCAGAAGCCAACCCAGAAGCCGACGCAGAAGCCGGCGCCGTCCAAGTAGTCCGGTTAACGCAGCTCGGTCCAGATATTCGAGAAGTCGTCGGACCAGGCCAGGCGTTCGTCCGCCTGCAGCGGCTTCCACCGCGAATCCTGCGACAGGTGGTGGAGTGTCGACGCGTTCCGCGCCATCACGACCCAGTCAGATGCCTGGTACCCTTTCGCTGTTTCGGCCAAGGGATCGAACCGGACAAGTGCCGTCAGCCCGGTATCACGCGCCAGTCTCGCGACGACAGGCCGCAGCCGGATATGACGATTGGAGATGTGGAGCGCGAGGACACCATCTGCGGTGAGCCGGGACTGGTAGGTCTGCAGCGCCTCGGTCGTCAGCAGGTGCATGGGAATGGAATCGGAGCTGAACGCATCCAGTACCAGGACGTCATGCATCACGGTGTTCTGTGCGAGCGTCAATCGCGCATCGCCGAAGATGACCGAGCACTGCGCGCCGCACCGGTCGAGATAGCGAAAGAAGCGCGTGTCCCGCGCGATTCGTTCCACCGCCTCGTCGATCTCGTAGAAGCGCCATGAGTCGCCTGGCTGCACGTAGGCCGCAAGCGTGCCAGCGCCCAGGCCCACGACACCTACAGATCGCGCTGTGCTTCCGAAAGTTGCGAACACCTGCCCGATTGGGCTCTCACGGTGGTAGTAGGTCAATGGCTCCGGATGGAAGTCACCCATCACCTGTGCACCGTGCGTGGTCGTTCCATGTGAGAGCGTCACATGACGTCGATCGGGATCGGTTCGTACGCGATTGATTCCAAAGAAGGTTCTGTCCGCGTACAGCTGCTGGCCGCCCTCAATAGGGGAAACCGCGTTACCGATAAAGAGCGCCGTGAACAATCCGGCTATCGTCAGCGCGAAGCGTGCACTGTCTTTCGCAACGCTGAGGCCCATCAATACGGGCGCCCCCAGCATGGCGATCATGGGAATCATCGGCACAATCGCCAGGCGGCCCCCAACGAGCAGCGCGGCCGCGGCGGCCGCCGCGAGAGCCGGCCTGGTCAGGCGGCGAGGATTGTTCCAGGCCTCCTGAAACTGTTCACGCGAGACACAGAGCAGGCACGCGACCGCGATGGCGATTGGGTACTCGGCAACCGAGGTGAAGATCTGTGGCGCCACCAGCGTGTTGAAGACACCACCCACCACGCCGCCCGCCGCCAGCCACAGATAGAACTCGGTCAGATGCTGCACGCCCGGACGGCTCCTGGCAAGCTCCGCGTGGCAGAGCAGTGAGAGTACCGAGAAGCCGGTGATATGAAGCGGGATCGTGATCCAGATCGGGAGCGGCAGGGAAATGAGCAGGACGAAAACGAGCGGCAGCAGCACTCGCGGCAGGAGCCGCCTGCTCAGAGCGCTCACGGCGCCGGAATATCCACCGAAGGCAACAATGAACGTGAGGAGGTAACACGCGAGCGGGAGCACCCACAGAAGCGGAACGGAAGCCACATCCGTGGATATGTACGTCGTCACGCCGAGCATGAGGCTCGACGGCGCGAACGCCCGCGCCAGCCATCCCAGACGAGTGCGGCCCGATGGCGCGGGCTCGGGAGCGGATGCCTCCGGGGGTTCTAGTGGCGACGGCACTCCAGGCACGCGCGCACGGATCACCACCAGCGCGCACGTCGTCAACAGCGCCGCGACGATGCCATAGCCGTACTGCCAGATGATCGCCTGCTCACGTACAGGAAACGAGGGTTCGAGCAGTGTCGGGAAGGCGAGAAGCGCCACCATGCTACCGGCGTTGCTCGCGGCGTAGAGCCAATACGGGTCAGACACGCCGGTGCGTGCAGCCGAGAACCAGCGCTGCAGCAGCGGCGCGGTGGCGGACAGCACGACGAACGGCAATCCCACAGTGGTTGCGACGATGGTCAGCAGCCAGACGACTGGCTGCGCGACCGCCGAGGCAGCGCTGACCTGTGCGACCCCGACGGGCAGCACGAGCAGCGGAAGCCAGACGGTGAGCACGTGGAGGGCGGCATGCCGGCGGATGCCCAGCCATCCCAACCCGGCGTGACTGTACGCGTATCCTGCGAGCAGCGCCGCCTGAAAGAAGAGCATGCAGGCGGTCCAGACCGATGGTGAACCGCCCAGCACCGGGAGCACCATCTTCGCGAAGAGCGGCTGAACCCAGAAAAGCAGGAACGCGTTCAGGAACAGGACGCTCGCGAAGAGTACAGCCACTCTGTCACTTTCGGCCGATCGCGCCGGGCAGACCAGAGTCTCCCGGCGTGCGATCCGATTACTTGCTCAGGCGCACGATCTGATTCTGCAGCTGCTGAAAGGCCGGGCCCACGTCGGCTTCCGTCTGCGCGAAGTAGTACTTGCCTTCCATCTGATCGCTGTTGAAGTCGGGTGACGTCCGGTCGTTCGCGATCCGAATCAGCACGCTTTGTGAAGTCTCGGGCCTGCTTCCGAGCTGCATCTGCACGAGGTTGCCCATGCCGATCGTGAAGATGCGGATTGGCTGGTCTCCGTCCTCATCATCGCGCGCGGCATTCGCGACGATTTCGACCAGGTTGGTCGCGGCATTGCGGATGTTGCGCACGTGCGCCGGATACCTGCCGGTCCCCGGGTCGGGGTTCATCAGGCCTCGACGCGAGCTTTGCGCGCCGCCGTCGACCTGTAGCGTATTGCTCTGGAACGGAAATGACGTCGGAATGCCGGCGCTGCGGTGATGCGTGTGCGCACTCGACAAGGGCAGCCAGCTCATCGCGGTATAGGTACCAGTGGGCGTACATCCGCTGCCGTTTCGATGAAAGCTGCCGTCCGTGTAGGACGAGCCGCACTTCGAGAGTGAGGGACTACGGTTGCCGGTCTCGGTGTCGTAGAGTCCCTGGATCTGCGG
>JAICEG010000413.1 GCA_025924295.1 Vicinamibacteria bacterium | reverse complement strand
TCCTCGAACCCTGACGCGACGCGGCGCGGCTTCTGTGTGACTTTCGACGGAGTGCCTATGGACTCGAACCGATTTCGCAGAGCGAAGGCTACCACAGCCCGCGCGGTCGCGGCAGACCGGGCAGCGTGAAGGGAGGGACGAAGTCCGTTATGTCGCTCGCAAAGGCCGGTTTATGCGCCCGCTCGCTGCTGCGCCTGCCAGGTTGTATGCAGCCCGCGCACGATGGCGATGGCCTCGTCCGCGGTATCGACACACTGAGGAATGTCGAGGTCGGTAGGGTTGGCCAACGCAAGCCGCGGATCGAGCATCGCCGTCTTCGTCCAGTCGACGAGCCCCCTCCACATCTTCCCTACGAGGATCAGTGGCACGTTGTTCACGTGGTGCACCTGCAGCAGCTGCCAGATCATCAGCATCTCGAGCACCGTACCGATCCCGCCCGGCACGACGACAAAGGCATCGGAGGCAATCACGAAGTGCTGCAATCGCGTGAAGAAGGTCTCGTGCTCGAACGCCTGTTCGACGAACGGATTCACGTCCTGCTCGAAAGGCAGCTCGACACGAATGCCGATCGACCCCGGGGCGCCGCCGCGAGTCGCACCCTCATTGGCGGCCTGCATCAGGCCGGGCCCGCCGCCCGTGACGATGTCGCAGCCCATCTCGGCGAATGCCGTCGCCACACGTTTCACTTCTTCGTAGACGAACGTGCCCGGCTGGGCGCGGGCCGAGCCGAAGATCGCGACGCGATAGCGTTCGCGCCTCGACGGCCGAAGCCGAGAGAGCGTGTTGACGACCTTCCAGAGGTCGAGCACCGTCGCGGCCAGAATCTCCTTGACCTTTGCTTCGTCGGCCAGGCTGACGAGATCCGCTCCTTCCCGACCCTTGGCTGCACTGGACATCCCGTACTCCTCGTTGCGCTCAGACATTGTCACCCTCTGTCGAACTTCGCTGGCCGGCTGGCGCCGCCTGTCCTCCCCACCGCCAGTTCATGATCCGCGGGTCGTCCTCGCCATGCCTCGTGATGTACTGCCGATGCTCGATCAGTGCATCGCGGATCGCCTGCTTGGCGTACGCTGCGCGCGCCGCCAGCGCCGGAACGCGATCGATCACCTCTCCGACGAGGCTGAACCGGTCGATCCCATTCAGCACGCACATGTCGAACGGCGTCGTCGTCGTCCCTTCCTCGCGATAGCCGCGCACGTGAAAGTTCTCGTGGTTCGTGCGGCGGTAGGTCAGTCGGTGAACCAGCCATGGATAGCCATGAAAGGCAAACACGACCGGCTTGTCCTTCGTGAAGAGCGCGTCGAAGTCGTCATTGCTCAGGCCGGACGGGTGGACGCTCGATGGTTGCAGTGTCATCAGATCGACGATGTTGACCACGCGCACTTTCATGTCGGGTACGTGGGTTCGAAGGAGTCTCACCGCGGCGAGCGTTTCGAGCGTCGGCACATCGCCACAGCACGCCATGACCACGTCGGGCTCGCTTCCGCGATCGTTGCTCGCCCAGTCCCAGATGCCGATGCCGCGGTCGCAATGCTTGATCGCCTGGTCCATCGTCAACCACTGCGGTGACGGCTGTTTGCCGGCCACGATGACGTTGACCAGGTTGCGGCTGCGGAGGCAGCGGTCGGTGACGTGGAGCAGGCAGTTGGCATCGGGCGGCAGATAGACGCGGATCACTTCCGCCTTCTTGTTGACGACGTGGTCGATGAAGCCCGGGTCCTGGTGGCTGAAGCCGTTGTGGTCCTGCCGCCAGACGTGGCTGGAAAGCAGGTAGTTCAGCGACGCGATCGGACGTCGCCATCCAATGTGACTGCAGACCTTCAGCCACTTGGCGTGCTGGTTGAACATCGAGTCGACGATGTGGATGAACGCCTCGTAGCAGTTGAAAAATCCGTGACGGCCGGTGAGCAGATAGCCTTCCAGCCAGCCCTGGCACTGGTGCTCGGACAGCATCTCCATCACGCGGCCATCGGGCGAGAGGTTGTCGTCGACCGGAAGAATCTCGCCAACGAAGGTGCGCTTCGTGACCGAGAAGATGTCCTGCCAGCGATTGGATGCGTTTTCGTCCGGACTGAAGACGCGGAAGTTCTTCGCCACGAGGTTTTGCTTCATCACCTCGGCGAGGTACTTTCCCTGCACGCGGGTCGCCTCGGCATCGGGCGTGCCCGGCGAAGGCACGTCGACCGCGAAGCGCTCATAAGGCGGCAGCTTCAGATCCTGTAGCAACAGCCCGCCGTTGGCGTGCCGATTGGCGCCCATGCGGCGGTCTCCCTTCGGCGCAAGCGCCGCCAGTTCCTCGCGGAACCGCCCGGCCTCGTCGAAGAGCTCCGCGGGCCGGTAGCTCTTGAGCCACTGTTCGAGTACCTTCACGTGGCCCGGCTTGCCCATCTCCCCCATCGGGACCTGGTGCGAGCGCCAGTAGTCCTCGCACAGCTTGCCGTCGATCGTCCGCGGACAGGTCCAGCCCTTCGGCGAGCGCAGGACAATCATCGGCCAGCGTGGCCGCGCGCGGAATCCCTTGCTCCGCGCAGCCCGTTGGATCGTTCGTATCTTGCCGGCCACCGTGTCGAGCGCGGCAGCCATCTGCCGGTGCATGCGCAACGGCTCGGATCCTTCGACGAAGATCGGCTCGTATCCGTAACCGACGAGCAGCTGGTGAAGCTCGTCGCGCGGGATCCTGGCCAGCACGGTGGGGTTGGCGATCTTGTAGCCGTTCAGATGCAGAATCGGCAGCACGGCGCCGTCGCGCGCGGGGTTGAGAAACTTGTTCGAGTGCCAGCTCGTCGCGAGCGCACCGGTCTCGGCCTCGCCGTCGCCGATCACACAGGCGGCGATCAGATCGGGATTGTCGAAGACTGCCCCATACGCATGCGAGAGCGCGTATCCGAGTTCGCCGCCCTCGTGGATCGATCCAGGTGTCTCGGGCGCCACGTGACTCGGGATCCCGCCGGGAAACGAGAACTGGACGAAGAGCCGCTTCATCCCGTCCTCGTCCTGCGAGATGTTCGGATAGACCTCTGTGTACGTTCCTTCGAGGTACACGTTCGCCACCAGGGCGGGACCGCCATGGCCGGGACCGGCGATGTAGACGACGCTCAGGTCGTGCGACTTGATGATGCGATTCAAGTGCACGTAGATGAAGTTCAATCCCGGCGTCGTGCCCCAGTGGCCGAGCAGCCGCGGCTTGACGTGTTCTCGCGTGAGCGGCTTGCGCAGCAGCGGGTTGTCGAGCAGATAGATCTGGCCGACCGACAGATAATTCGTGGCCCGCCAGTACGCATCGATCAATCGCAACTGCTCGCGATCGAGTGGTTGACCCTTCTTCGCGGGGCTGCCCGCCTGTTTGCGTGTTGAACGTGGCTTCATGAACGGGGCCTCGGCGCTGAAAAACGTTCGCGTCAGAGCTCAATCGTGTCCCGATAACCCGGCATCTCGGACGGAAGGCCGAACCGGTCCTGGATGCGCGCCCGCAACGTGCTTCGCTGCCCATCCTCGCCGTGCGTGAGGATGACGCGCGGCCGCGACGCGGCCAGCGAGCCGAACCAGTTGAGGAGATCCGACTGGCCGGCGTGGCCACTGAGTCCGCCAAAGAGGTGCGTCGTGGCGCGCACGTGCACGAGGCGGCCGGCAATCCGGACCGGTGTCTCACCATCGGCCAGCTTGCGACCAAGCGATCCGCGCGATTGGTACCCGACCATGAGGACGAGCGTCGTGGGATCCCCGAGGTGATTCTGCAGGTGAGACAAGATGCGACCGCCGGTGCACATGCCGGCGCCGGCAAGCACCATGAACGGACCCGGCCGCTTGGCCAGCGCCATCGAGTCGACGGCCTTCTGACAGACCTGGGCCGTCCGCAAGTGAGCCGCCAGTTCGCCGGATCGACGCATGGCCAGCGCCTCTTCGTCGAACAGTTCCGTATACGACCGGTAGATCTCCGTGGCGCGAATCGCCATCGGGCTGTCGAGAAAAATCGGAAATGGCTTCAGCGTCTTGCGCTTGAACGCACCCGCAAGCAGATAGAGCAGGATCTGAGAACGGCCGATGGCAAACGTCGGCACGAGCACGCGTCCGCCTCGTTCGACCGTCGCCTTGATCGCCTCACGTGCCGCGACTGCAGTGTCGGCAAGCGGCGGGTGGTCCTTGTCTCCGTACGTGGACTCCACGAACACGAGGTCCGCACGCTTGAAGGGAACCGGATCCTTGTGCAACGGTGCGTTTCGCGGGCCGAGGTCCCCGGAGAACACCACGACCTTGCTGCGGCCGCCTTCCTCGATGGTCACTTCAAGGCTCGCGGAGCCGAGGATGTGCCCCGCTTCAACGGCGCGCACGCTGATGCCGCGCGCGACGGTCGTCGGCCGGTCGTAGGGCAACGTCTTGAAGAGCGGCTGCAGTTGATCGACCTCGCGCCTGGTGTAGAGCGGCTCGATCGGCTCCTGTCCGGCTTCGGCTCGCCGGCGGTTCTGACGCTTGGCGTCCTCCATCTGCAGGTACGCAGAGTCCTGGAGAATCAGGTCGGTCAGCTTGATCGTCGCAGGCGTGGCGTAGATCGGTCCGCGGTATCCGAAGCGCGTGAGCAGTGGCAGCCGCCCCGTGTGATCGAGGTGTGCGTGCG
>JAICEG010000412.1 GCA_025924295.1 Vicinamibacteria bacterium | reverse complement strand
TCAGACCGGCAGGAAGATACGGGATCGACCCGCCGCCAACGATGACGGTCTGACCAGCGGGGATCGCGAACATCGCGCCCAGTTGCCAGAACGGCGTCGCCGCAGCAGAGTGATCCTCGAGGTTCCAATGAGCCGAACCGACCGCCTGCCAGACGCCGTTCAAGTTGGGACGACCGGCAATCTGTGCCGGACGCGCCGCCCCCCGGCCCTGCCCGGCGGCGGGTGCAGCCGGTGCGTTGCCTCGACCCTGTTGTGCGATCGGTGCCACGGTCAGCAAGACTGCCGCCGCTAATGTCGTCGCCACCACTGCGCCTGTGAACCGGTATCGCATCTGCCAGGTCTCCTCTCCTCACGGGCCGACAGCACGGTCATGCCCCGCGGGTATTCACTTGATATATGCCGAAAACGCCTCTAAGGGTGACGGACCTTTACCAGACTCAAAGATACTCTGTCAAGAAACCGTGACCGCGTTGCGCGTGCGCGATTGAAGTTCCGCGCGAACAATCGCGGCTCCCTCCGCCAGCGCGCGCATTTTACCCCGAGAGGCCTGCCGGCTGCGCGGAACCAGCCCGCAATCAGTACACGGGATCAACCGCTCCGCCGGAACGTGCTGCAACGCGCTCCGCAACCGCGTCGCGACCATGTCGGCCGTCTCCACCTCTTCGGTTCCGACATCGATGGCGCCGAGCATGACCTCCTTCGACCCGAGCTCGCGCAGGACGGTCAGATCGACTCCAGACGCGGCGCACTCGATCGACACCTGATCCACGCTGCTCCTGGCGAGCAGCGGAAACGTGACGCCGTAGTGTCCCCAGTCCGTGTTCTTCGTCTTCCACGCTAATACGGCGGGGGTGCCGTATCCATAACAGATGTGGACGGCGCGCTTCGCCACCACGCCTTCCATGCAGGCTTCGAGCGCCTCGATGCCCCACGCCTCGACCTCGTCCAGGTAGATGTTGAAGCAGGGCTCGTCGAACTGCACGACATCAGCCCCGGCCCCCGCCAGGTCACGCGCCTCGGCATTGAGGATGGCGGCGAATTTCATCGCAAGCGTCTTTCGATCGGTGCCGTAATACTCGTCGGCCACGCTGTCGACGATGGTCATCGGCCCGGGCATGGTCACTTTCAGTCGCCGGGTGGTGGCATGACGCGCGAAACAACAGGCATCCAGCAGCACCGGACCCTTTCGTTCCACGGGCCCGATCACACGCGCGACCTCCGTGATTTCAGAATAGCGACCGCCGCGGGATCGGGCTCTTGCCAGATTCTCGGTATCGACGCCGGTCAGGCCATCGAGGAAGCCCCAGATGTAATGCCGGCGACGTACTTCTCCATCGGTCACCGTTGCGAGCCCGGCCTGCTCCTGCTCGAGAATGGCGAGCCGCACGGCATCGTCCTGCGCCTGAGTGAGATCGTCTCCGGTAAGGCGCCACGGCGCCCTGAGCATGTTGGGGGCAGCCAGCCATGACGGCTTGGGCAGGCTGCCTACTATCGACGGTGCGAGCATCCGGTCAATTATCGATCGGCTCGGGCCCTATCCTCCGGCAATGGCGCCAACGACCAGAAATGGCTCCCTGCCCTGCACAACCGCCTCGGGCAGGGGTGCGTCGGGCGACTCGTGGGACAGGTCCTCTTCGCAGGCAAAGAAGCGCAGAAACGGCCGGCGCTTCGAAGTGTCGTGATCGCGAATCGTCCCCCGCAGGACGGGGTACGCCTGCTCGAGCGCATCCAGGACACTGCGCTGCGTCACCTGGCCTGGGACGGCAATCGCAACCTCACCGTCCACTCGGGCCAGGTTCCTGAGATGCCAGGGCAGGACAACTCGGATCATTTCAGTGTCTGCACTTCGACCGACAGTACGGCCGGGAGGTCGCGCACGATCGGCGCCCACGTGTCACCGCCGTCCTTCGAGGCGTATACCTGGCCACCGGTCGTCCCGAAGTACACGCCGCACGAATCCATCGAGTCAATCGCCATCGCGTCGCGCAGCACGTTCACGTAACAGTCGTGCTGCGGGAGGCCGTTGGTGAGCGCCTCCCACTCTTCCCCGCCGCTTCGGCTGCGATAGACGCGCAGCTTCCCGTCAGGAGGATAGTGCTCCGAGTCGCTCTTGATCGGCACGACGTAGATCGTCTCCGGTTCATGTGCGTGCACGTCGATCACGAATCCAAAGTCGGTGGGCAGATTGCCACTGACTTCGCGCCATGACTCTCCGGCATTGTCGGTGCGCAGGACGTCCCAGTGTTTCTGCATGAACAACACGTCAGGACGAGACCTGTGCATCGCCAGCCGATGGACGCAGTGTCCGACCTCGGCATCCGGATCCGGGATGTACTGCGAGTGGAGTCCCTTGTTGATCGGCTTCCACGCCGCACCGCCGTCATCGGTCCGAAACGCACCGGCAGCCGAGATGGCGATGAACATCCGCTTCGGGTTTGTCGGGTCGAGCAGGATCGTGTGAAGACCGAGACCGCCGGCACCGGGTGACCAGCTCGAGCCCGATCCGTGACCGCGCAGTCCGGGCAGCTCTTCCCAATTCTGGCCGCCGTCCGTCGTCTTGAAGAGCGCGGCGTCCTCCACACCCGCGTACACAGTGTCGGGGTCGGTCAGTGACGGCTCGAGATGCCAGACGCGCTTGAATTCCCAGGGATGGGCTGTTCCGTCGTACCACTGGTGTGTGCCGGGGACACCGTCGTAGGCAAACTTATTCCCCACCGGCTCCCAGGTCTTGCCTCCGTCCTTCGAGCGCTGGATGAGTTGTCCGAACCAGCCGCTCGTCTGGGACGCATACAGCCGGTTTGGATCAGCCGGCGACCCTTTGAGGTGGTAGATCTCCCACCCGCCGAAATGCGGGCCATTGACCTCCCACTTTTCGCGTTTGCCGTCTGATTCCAGCGTGAACGCGCCTTTGCGCGTGCCCACGAGTACACGTACTCCGCTCATGCGCTACTCCTCTGGTCCGGCTCCAAACCGGACACTACGTACAACAGACTCCCGGACGCACACGAATTCATCGGTCCCTTGTCATATCGTCGAACGAACAGGCTCGAAATCGACAACCGGCTGCTCCCCGTGTGACTCCATCTGCCGCCGGACCATGTCGAAATAGCTGCCGCGGGCCCGCATGAGCTCCTCGTGCGTGCCGCGCTCGATGATCCGCCCATCCTCCATCAGCAGGATCAGGTCGGCCCTCCGAATCGTCGATAGCCGGTGCGCGATGACGAAGGTCGTCCGGTCGGCGAGCAGCGTGGCCATCGAAGCCTGGATCAGCTGCTCGCTCTCGGTGTCGAGGTTGCTGGTCGCCTCGTCGAGAATGAGGATTTGCGGCGAAGCGAGGATAGCCCTGGCGATCGCCAGCCGCTGCTGCTGTCCTCCCGAAAGCTTGACGCCGCGCTCACCCACGAATGTCCCGTATTGATCCGGCAGCCTGACGATGAACTCGTGCGCGTTCGCACGGCGAGCCG
The DNA here is from genome assembly GCA_025924295.1 of Vicinamibacteria bacterium. Lineage (GTDB taxonomy): Bacteria > Acidobacteriota > Vicinamibacteria > Vicinamibacterales > UBA2999 > Gp6-AA40. The sequence continues at coordinate 1,156 of JAICEG010000412.1, read as the reverse complement.
CCTCCTCGACCTCTTCGTCTGTGGCATCGTGACGTCCGTACACGATGTTGTCGCGAACCGATCCATCGAAGAGGAACACGTCCTGCTGGACGATCGCGAGCAACGACCGATACGTGCGCAGCCGCAAGTCACGGATGTCGACGCCGTTGAGGAGAATCCGTCCGCGAGTGGGATCGTGGAATCGCGCCACCAGATCGGTCACCGTCGTCTTGCCGGCGCCGCTCCGCCCGACGAGTGCGATGACCGAGCCACCGGGAACGACCACGCTGAAGTCACGGACAACCGGCCGCGCCTCGCGATACTCGAACTCGACGTCCTCGAACCGGATCTCTTCCACCACGCGCGGAGCGTCACGCGCATCCGGCCGATCGGGTTTGTCCGAGTCCATGGCCAGCACCTCGAACACCCGCTCCATGGCGGCCAGCGACCGCTGCAGCTCCGAGAACGAGTTGACGATGTTCCACACCGGGTTCAGCAGCAGGAACGTGTACCACTGAAACGCCATGATGTCGCCCACGGACGCCCGGCCGACGACGTTGAGATATCCGCCGTACCAGACGATGACCACGTTGACGGCGCCGAGCAGCAGACCCCACGACGTGAAGATCACCATCTCGCGGCGCTGCGCGAACATCTGCTTGCGAAGCACAGTGTGGCGCCCGTGCAGGTACTCGATCAGCTCGCGCTTCTCGCGGCCGAAGGCGCGCACGACACGAATGCCCGAAAAGGTCTCGCCGACGCGGCCATCGATCTCCTCGGCGTTCTTGCGCAGCGACCGGTAGATTGGCCGGATGCGTCGCGCCGACGCAAGACTCATGAGCACGATGCCGGGAATGATCGCGAGCGCCGTCAGTGCCAGGCGCCAGTTGAGCGTCGTCAGGATGACGACAGCGATGATCAGCCTGATAAGGGAGATCGACGGCGACACGACGGCCATCTGCAACAAGCCCGTCGTCGTATCCACGTCGCCGGTAATCCGGGACAGGATTCCGCCCGTCTTCATGTCCCACAGATGCGGCAGCGGAAGATGCAACAGACGCTCGAACAGCGAGCGCCGGAGCGACAGCATCACCTGGGTGTTAAGCAGGCGCTGCCGGTAGTCCTTGAGCACGTTCACGCTCTGCGCAAGGACGACCACGCCAACGAAGAGCGCCCC
>JAICEG010000411.1 GCA_025924295.1 Vicinamibacteria bacterium | reverse complement strand
GACGTGCCCTACCCGGTGACGACGGTCGAAGAAGCGCGTGAGGCGACTCGCGACAACGTGAAGATGAAGCCCGAGTTCATCAAGATCTGGGTGGACGATCGCAACGGGCGGTCGAAGAAACTGGAGCCGCCGGTCTACCTGGCGATCATCGAAGAGGCGCACAAGGCCAACGTTCCAGTAGCCGCGCACAACATCACGCTCGCGGACGCCAAGCTGATGATGAAGGCCGGAGTCGAAGGATGGCTCCACCCGCCGGTTCGTGGCGGCGAGTTCCCGGACGAGGAGTTCCTGGCGATGATCAAGGAGCGGATCGCGAAGAAGGATCGGCCGAACATGTGGTTCAACCCGCAGGCGGGAACCGCGGCGGCGAGCCGGGAAGACTGGGATGATCCGCTGCTGCGCGAGACGATCTCGCCACAGCAGATCCAGGCGCAGGTTGGTGAGCAGCTGGCGCGGATGACACCGGAATCCACGGAGCGTGCGCGCCGCACGCTGCGCGAGAATGGTGAGAAGAGCCATCTCAGGCTGCGTGCCGCCGGGATGAAGATCGTCCTGGGCGGCGACACGGGACAGACCCGGTTCTTCATCGGCTGGAGTCAGCAGCTCGAATTCGAGAACTGGGTGCGCATGGGGCTGACGCCGTCCGACGCGATTGTCGCCGCCACGCGCGACTCGGCGATGGCAGGTCACTTCAACACCGGGATGGTGGCGACCGGAAAATACGCCGACTTCGTCGTCCTCGACGCGAACCCGCTGATCAACATCGCCAACTCGCGAAAGATCAGCCGGGTGTTCCTCCGCGGGACGGAAGTCGATCGCGCGGCGCTGAGGGCGAAGTGGCAGGCGAGGTGGAAGACGAACTCGGCGACGAACTAGCCAAGGGCTACCCGTTTGGGCCGAGCACACTTGCAGTCAAGAGCGTGAGATCGTCTGGCTGGGGGCGGCCCGCCAGTTCCTTCTGCACGTCGGCGAGAATCGTGTCGAGCAGCGGCGCCCCGCCGTCGGACGCGCGGTCGATGATGGTCGCGAACCGCTCTTCCGCTCGCCCGTGATCGTCTGCCAGCGACTCGGAGATCCCGTCCGTGTAGAGCAGCAGGTGATCGCCCTCGTGTATTGGCACGACTGGCGCTTCCCAGGTTGACCTGGGCAGCACCGGCGACACCAGCGGCCCGGTGCTGTGGAGCCAGAGCGGTTCTCGTGTCCCTCCCCACAGGGCGACGGGCGGATGGCCGGCGTTCACATACCGCAACTGGCGCTCCTCGGGAGACACCAGCGCGGCGACCATCGTGACGAATCGATCCGGGCTGAAGGCCGCAAGACCCATCGAGACACGCTGCACGACCGCGAGGGGTTCGAATGCGTCGACGTGCGACGCATGGAACGCGCTCTTGACGATGCCGGTGAGCATCGCGGCCGAGACACCGTGCCCGGACACGTCCGCGATGAGCAATGCCGTCCGCCCGGAGCTGGCCGCGTAGTCGTACAGGTCACCACCAAGTGCTGAGGACGGTATGTATCGGCAGCAGACCGCCACGCGGTTCAGGATCATCTCCCGATTGGGTAACAGGCTCTGCTGAAAGGCGCGCGCTTCGGCCATCTCCATTTCCAGCCGCTGGACGTTCAGACGATGCTCCTCGCGACGCCAGCGCAGTTCGAGGCATCGCTCCACGAGCGTCCTGAGGACGTCGCGATCGAACGGCTTCTGAATGAAATAGAAGGCGGGGCTGCGGATGGCCCTGACCAGCTTCTCGTCGAGATCATCGACACTGCCGGTCATCAGGATGACGTCGAGCCCTGGAAAACGCGCTTTCAGCTGCGCCATCAGCTCGAAGCCGTCCAGGTCGGGCATCCGGATATCGACGATCGCGAGCTCCGGGTCGAGATCGCCGGCCAACGACAGCGCATCGCGCGACAGACGCGTGCCGACGACCTTATGGTCTCTGCTCAAGACGCGATCGACGGCACGAAGCATACCGGGTTCATCGTCCACGACCAGGATGCGCGCCGACCTCATGACCCCTGCACGTGCGGCTGAAGCACCGCCTGCGGAATGCGCACATGGACGCGTGTGCCCGTGCCGGCCTCGCTTTGAATCGTCATGCTGCCATCGACTTCCCACAACACCGATCGGCAGATCGACAAGCCCAGACCGTTGCCGTGCGGCTTGGTGGTGAAAAACGGCTCGAGAATTCGCGGCAGATGTTCGCGAGGGATCCCACAGCCGGTATCGGCGATCGCGATCTCAACCGCGTGATCGGTGGACCGGACCGTCACAGCGATTCGCCCGCCATGCGGCGTGGCCTCGCGTGCGTTGGTGAGCAGGTTGAGAAAGACCTGCTCGAGATCGCTCTGGCTGCAGGCGACTGCCGGGATGTCATCGGGAATATCGATGTGCAGCTCGATCGCGCTGCGGCTCATGCCGTATCTCAGGATCACCGATGCCGTTTCGATTGCGCGCCGCACCTGGCCGTCGCGGCTCTGCCGCGACGCGTTGCGCGCAAACGTCAGCATGCCGCCGAAGATCCGGCGGCAGACCTGGAGCGACTTCTGGACCTGGTTGAGGTCCTCGGCAAACACGGTGGGCGCAAACGTCCCGCTGCGGAGATCGACCTGCATCTCCTGGATCAATGGCAGCATCGATCCGAGTGCGTTGTTCACGTCGTGCGCCACGCTACGGGCGAGATCCGCCATGGCATGCTTCCGCTCCGCCGTCACGACCCGGGCGCGCAGCGACTCCGCACGGTGCAGGTTCTGGATGGCGACCGCCGCTTGTGCTCTGAAATGTTCGACGAGCTCCGCATCGAACGGCTTGAGCTGCTCAGGGTAGCGGGCGGCGATCTTCAGTACGCCCACGAGGCTGTCGCGCGTGACCAGTGGAGCACACAGCATCGACGCCTCTCGGCTGCCTTCGCCGTCGGCGGCATCGCGGTTGTAATCGAGCAGGGCGGCAAGATCGCCCGCCGGCTGCTTGCGCCACTCCCGCCAGCGGTCCCCATGACGGTCGAAGCCGAACACTTGCGCCGACTGCAGGAGCGCAGCCGCGGCGTCGGTGATCGGAATGCGCAACCCGATCCGCTCGCTTTTGGCCTTCGTCCACGCAATCTGTTCCGCCACGACGCGCAGGGACGCCTCGTTGTCCTCGCGGATGAGGAGCGCGGACGAATGATCGTAGAGCGTCAACGAACGGAGGCCATCCAGGATCTGGTAGAAGAGATCCTTCGGATGGATTTGCTCCATCATCTTCCGGTCGATGCGATCGCGTACGCCGAGGAGCCGGTCGCGATCGATCCGGTGAACGGCCGCTGACAGCACCGCGGTGATGCGTGCGATGAGACGTCGATCGTCTCGATCGAAGGCATGACCTGGACGCATGATGGCGAATGCCGCCCATGCGCCGCCGCGCCGTTGAACCGATCCGATCAGCATGTCCCGCTGACCCGGCCACTGGGTGTGGCGGATGAAGCGGGTCAGAAGGTCGAGATCCCAGCTCGTCTGCCTGGGCAGCGTAAAGAGCAGTTCGGCCTGCTCACGTCCCGGACGAAGCATCGCCACGCAGCTATCAGCGGCCTGAAAAAAGTCGCGCGTGTCGCGGAGCGCGTGTCGGAGTGCCTTCTGCGGATCGCGGACGTCTTTCAGCTGTGCGGACAGGTCATCGATGAACTTGAGCGCGGCGAGTTCCCGTTGTACCTGGAGCATGCCGCTTGAGGATCCTGCTCGAACCGCCGGGCGGTCAAGTGGTCAGACCGTTGGCGGCCCGGGTCGCGTCACACCGACAGCGGATCGAACGGCAGCCGTCCCGTGCTGTCCCCGAGCTTGTCGAGGGGCGCTCCGACAGCGTCGAGCAGCGTGAGCAGCAGGTTCGACATCGGCGTGTCGAGCTTGTAGTTCAGGTGACGGCCGGTCTTGAACGCGCCCGCGAGCCCGCCGGCCATCAGGCACGGCAAGTCCGAGTGACGGTGCAGGTTGCCGTCCCCCATCCCACCGCCATAGAGAATTGCGGAGTGATCCAGCAGCGAGCCGTCGCCGTCCGGTGCGGTGGCAAGCGACTCGATGAAGTAAGCGAACAGCTGCGCCTGCAGCGTGTCGATCTTCGCCTTCTTGGCAATCAGGTCGGGATCGTTCCGGTGGTGCGACACGGCGTGATGCTGCTCGGGCACGCCAATCTGCGGGAACGTCATCGAGCTGAGCTCGCGCGACATGATCATGCTGAACACGCGGGTGATGTCGGCACGAAACGCCAGCGCCTGGAGATCGAACATCAGCTTCGTGTGCTCTTCGAAGCTGTCGGGGATATCGGTCGGGCGATCGGGCAGCTCGAGCTCGACGGGCTGAGTCTCCGCGTGCTGGATGCGCAGTTCGATCTCGCGAACCGAGTCGAGGTACTCGCCCAGTTTCGACTTGTCGCCACCACCAAGACTGTTCGCGACGCGCCTGGCTTCGTCCCTCACCGAATCGAGGATGCTGCCCTGGCTCTTGATGCGCGCCTGCCGTGCCGCCGCGCTCCCGCCGTCACCGAACAGCCGCTCGAAGACGATGCGAGGGTGGGACTCGGTCGGGTTAGGTGTCGTCTCGTTGCGCCACGACACGGTGTTCACGTAGAAACAGTCGCCCGAATCGCAGGCGCCCTGCGTAG
>JAICEG010000410.1 GCA_025924295.1 Vicinamibacteria bacterium | reverse complement strand
TGGCCAAGAACCATCCCGAGGTGTTCCTGATCGTCCTGCTCATCGACGAGCGGCCGGAAGAAGTCACCGACATGCAGCGCTCGGTGCGCGGCGAAGTCATCTCGTCGACCTTCGACGAACCGGCCCAGCGCCACGTGCAGGTCGCCGAGATGGTGATCGAAAAAGCCAAGCGTCTCGTCGAGCACAAGAAGGACGTCCTGATCCTGCTCGACTCGATCACGCGCCTGGCGCGCGCTTACAACACGGTGGTTCCGCCCTCGGGCAAGGTGCTCTCGGGCGGCGTGGACAGCAACGCGCTGCAGCGGCCGAAGCGATTCTTTGGCGCCGCGCGCAACATCGAGGAAGGCGGCTCGCTCACCATCGTCGCGACGGCGCTCGTCGATACCGGCTCGCGCATGGACGAAGTCATCTTCGAGGAATTCAAGGGCACCGGTAACTCGGAAATCCATCTCGACCGCAAGCTCACCGACCGCCGCGTGTTCCCCTCGATCGACATCACCAAGAGCGGAACCCGGAAGGAAGAGCTGCTGCTTCAGAAAGAGGAACTCAATCGCGTCTGGGTACTCCGCAAGGTCCTGACTCCCCTCTCGCCCAGCGAAGCCATGGAGCTGCTGCTGTCGAAGATGGGGAAGACGAAGACCAACGGCGAGTTCCTGGCGGCCATGGCTTCAGGGAAGTCCTAGCACGCATCGTCCGTAGACGACACGCGTGAACGACTCGAGTCAACAGCAGCGCCGTCGGCACGGGATGAGGACGGTCATGGAGTCGCCGCTCCTCTCCGTGGTCATGCCCGTCTACAACGAACGGGACACGATCGAGGAGATCATCTCGCGCGTACTCGCGGTCCCGATGCGCGTCGAGCTGGTGGTCGTCGACGATTGCTCCACCGACGGGACGCGGGCTCAGCTCGAAGAGCTGCGGAAGCGGTTCGGCTTCACGCTGCTGTTGCAGACGCATAACCAGGGCAAGGGCGCCGCCCTGCGACGCGGCTTCGGTGCCGTCAAGGGCGACATCGTCGCCATCCAGGATGCCGATCTCGAATACTCGCCCGAGGAGTTTCCGAGCCTGGCCGAGCTGATCGTCGAGGGGCGCGCCGACGTCGTATACGGCTCGCGCTTCCTGGGTCGCCACCGCGTGTTCCTGTTCACCCACTACCTGGGGAACCGGGTGCTCACGCTGATCACCAATGTCCTCTACAACACGATGCTCTCGGACATGGAGACCTGCTACAAGGTCATGCGGCGGGAGGTCCTCGCGGGACTCGACCTGGAGTCCGACGGCTTCGGCATCGAGCCGGAGATCACGGCGAAGATCTTCAAGCGCGGCTACCGGGTCTACGAAGTTCCCATCACCTACGACGGACGCGGCTACGATGAGGGTAAGAAGATCACCTGGAAAGACGGCGTCGTCGCCCTCTGGGTGCTGGTGAAGCATCGTCTCGGGTAAAGGCACCAGGACCCGTTCAGATGGAGTGCCGGCGCCAGGCATGTTCGAGGTACTCGGCCAGGGCATCACGCAGTTCCGCGCTGGATGCGTAGCGTCGATCGGGATCAGCATCGACCGCAGTCAGCAGTATCTCCCTGAGCCCCGGCGCGATCGCGGAATCCGCGTCGACAGCGCCACGGACATCCCCGGCTAGCGTCCATTCATAGCCAGCGAGCATCGTGTAGAGCACCGCGCCCCAGGAGAACACATCCGATCGCGCATCAGGTGCCCGACGAGAGAGCTCGGGCGCCGAGTAACCGGTCGTGGTCGGCGGATTGTAGGAGACCCCCCTCGCGTGCCGGGCCACCTCGTACGACGACTCGAAGTCGACAATCCTGATCACCGGATGACCGCGTTCCCACCGGCAGAGGATGTTCATCGGATTGAGATCGACGTGCCAGATTTTCAGACCGTGAAGCTCGATCAGCGCGTTGGCGACCTCGAACGCGACCCTGAGATGAGCGACCTGCCGGGCGGGCGTTCGTTCCACGACGACGGCCGTCGCTAAAGGCCACTCGTCAAAGCACGACATGGCCAGATACGCGCGGCCGTCGCTCAGACGTCCGTGTTCTCCGAGCACTGGAAAGTACCGCGAGTCAGGCAGCTCCCGGTTGATGGTCGAAAGGCTGGCGATTTCGTTGGTGAGGTCGTGCTCGTAGACAACTCCCGGCTTGGCGATCACTTTGATTAGTACGTTCGCGCGACTCCGCTTGTCGCGAGCGACGTAGAGTCGATGGCGGGCATGCTCCTCGGCGGCATGCCCGCTACGCGCGGAGGCGAGCCGATGGATGCTCCTGAACTGATCGAAGGGCGGCGATTTGCAGTCGATCTCGAGTGGGGCGCTATGGGACATGGCCCTTACTCCCGTATGCGTCTCTCGACACCCTCGACGAGCCAGGTGATAGCGGGCGAAGTCTCCTAGTTGTCGTAGTACAACGAGAACTCGTGCGGATGCGGGCGCAGCCGGATCGGATCGAGCTCCTTGGACCGTTTCCAATCGAGCCAGGTGTGGATCAGATCCTCGGTGAAGACGTCGCCGCGCAGCAGGAACGCCTGATCCGCCTCGAGTGCATTGACGGCCTCTTCGAGCGAGCCGGGAGTGGTCCGGATCCCCATCTCCTTCATCTCGTGCCGCGTCATCTCGTAGATGTCGCGATCGAGCGGGTTCCCCGGGTCCAGTTTGTTCTGAATGCCGTCCATCATCGCCATCAGCATCGCCGACCACGCGAGGTAGCCGTTGCAGCTCGGATCCGGGCAGCGGAACTCGAGACGCTTGGCCTTCGGACTCTTCGAGTACATCGGAATGCGGATGGCGGCCGACCGGTTTCGTGCCGAGAGCGCGAGGTTGACCGGCGCCTCGAACCCGGGCACCAGGCGGCGGTACGAATTGGTGGTCGGCGCGGCGAACGCCAGAATCGCGGGGGCGTGCTTGAGCAGACCGCCCGCGGCCCAGAGGCCAAGCTGGCTGAGCCCGGCGTAGCCGTCGCCGGCGAATAACGGCGTGCCGCCGGTCCACAGCGAGATGTGCGTGTGCATGCCGCTGCCGTTGTCCTCGAAGATCGGCTTCGGCATGAACGTCACGGTCTTGCCGTGCCGCTTCGCGACGTTCTTGCAGATGTACTTGTACCACATGAACTGGTCGGCCATCCTGACCAGCGGCTGGAACCTCATGTCGATTTCCGACTGGCCGGCCGTGGCGACCTCATGATGATGCGCCTCGACGACGATCCCGATCTTCCGCATCTCGTAGACCATCTCACCGCGCAGGTCGTGATAGGTGTCGGTCGGGCTCACGGGAAAATAGCCGCCCTTGAAGCTCGGTTTGTAGCCGAGGTTCGGCTCCTCGATGCGCGCCGTGTTCCACGCGCCTTCGACCGAATCGATCTGGTAGTAGCCGCGGTGCTGCGTCTGCTCGTAGCGGACCTCGTCGAAGATGAAGAACTCCGGCTCGGGCCCGATGAAGCAGGTATCCGCAATGCCTGATTGCTTGAGGTACTCCTCGGCCTTGCGCGCGACATGGCGCGGGTCCCGCGTGAAGTCTTTTCGCGTCACCGGATCGACGACGTTGGCGATCACGCTCACCGTCGGCTTCGCAAAGAACGGATCGAGACGTGTCGTGGCGGGGTCCGGGAGGGCCATCATGTCGGACTCGTGGATGCCCATCCAGCCGCGAATTGACGAGCCGTCGAACCCAAGGCCCTCCTCGAAGGTGCCTTCATCCAGCGTGTCCACGGGAAACGAGCAGTGCTGCCAGCTCCCGAGCATGTCGACGAACTTCAGGTCCAGCATCTCGGCCTGGTTCTTCTTGGCGTAGGCGAAGAATTCTTTGGCGTTCTTGGGGAAGTCGTCTGGCGTCATAGGTGCTCCTCGCGAATTCTCCGAGTGCGGACGCGCCCGGTCGGGCGCGCTTCACGGTAACCCCTAAGGAAATGAGCCAGGGAGAGCGGCCATTGCGGCTGGCCCTGCCGAGAGGCGAAGCATACACCCTGAGCCGCACCGGCAATCTGGTAGAATGGGAGTTTCCCAGCTGTTCAGAAGGAGTGGCCGTGAAGGAAGGCATCCATCCCAAATACCAGGTGGTCGAGGTTCGCTGCGCCTGCGGAAACACGTTCAAGACGCGGTCGACCAAGCCGGAGTTGCACCTGGAAATCTGTTCCGCGTGCCACCCGTTCTTCACCGGTCGGCAGAAGCTGATCGACACCGAGGGACGCGTCGAGCGGTTCACCAAGAAGTTCGGGGCGCAGACGTCCGAGCAGCGCAAGACGGCTGCGAAGGCTGTGAAGGCGACAAAGGCCGCCGCGACCAAGAAGAAGACAGCGACCGCCAAGAGCCCCAAGGCCTCCGCGTCAGCGTAGCCCCCGAGATTCGCTAGTCGAGGCGCGTTCTGTGACGCGCCTCAACCGGCTTCACATCCATTCGAAAAGAGCAGGAGCAGTAGGCTCGAGACGAGCCAACTTGCGATCGAGCCGCGCGAGCCGATGCCGGGTGGCTTCCCGTCGCGCGAAGGTCGTATCGAGCGATAGCGAGCGCATCGCCAGGCTGCGCGCCGATGGAATGCTGCGCAGCCGATGCTCGTGGTGCACGGCCAGCGCTTCGGCCGCCTCGCGCTCGAGGCGCGGCGAACAATCGCCGATTTCGAGCAGACGCTGCCACGCCTGCGCCGCCGCGTC
>JAICEG010000409.1 GCA_025924295.1 Vicinamibacteria bacterium | reverse complement strand
TCGGATCGTCGGTCTTCGGCCGATGGAACACGATCCAGTCGAACAGCCCGTCCCGCCGGCTCGAGAGGTACTGCATCAGGTCCTGTTCCTGCTGCTCGGAGAGCTCCAGGTTCTCCCAGTGCTCGCGCGGCTCGTTCATCAAGGTGTGATGGTAGGTGTTGTCGTGGCTGAAGATGAATCGGCGCTTGCGATAGGCCACGTTCCACGTCGAGACGTGCACACCCTCCTGGCGGGCGACTTCGCCCACGATTCCCCACGGGACGTAGATGCCGTGCGTGAAAACAGCCGACGAGAATTGAACGGATCGGAGCAGCCGGCGCGTGGCAAACGCAACTCGAAGTGCCGACTCGAGGTAGCGGCGGGCAACGGCTTCGGCCATCGGCTCGCCGTCGAGCGACCCGGTTGCGAAGAATCTGAGCGCGCCCGCATGCGCGTGCTCGCCGATCACCAGCCGGTCGAGCGTGAATTGCGGAATCTCGTCGACAGGAATCGAGGTGGCGATGCGCCGCGCTTCGGCGCGATCGTCGACGGTCAACCAGTCACTGAACTTGTGTACGGTGATACCGAGCTCGCGGTACACCCGTTCGGCCGGCGAGAAGCAGTTCCGGCACAAGTCCTGCGCGGGCCCATGCTGGGCGAACTGCTTCAAGTCTGGATAGAGCGACGCGTCACATTCGGCGCATGCCGTCATCGCCCCGTCACAGAGCAGCGCGTGCACCTCGGCGCCGCGGAGGGTCAGTGCTGCCGACAAGGCGCTCTCGAGGGTGGCGGCGTGAGCGTAGGAACCAATCGACGTCGCCATCAGCACGCGCGGGCCGCCCTCGCTGCCCGCACGTGCGGATTGCCACAGCTCGGCCTCGCCGGCGATCAGCTCGCGCCAGTCCGGATACGCCCCGGTGCGTGCATAGTACCAACGCCGGACGAGCCGCGTGGCTCGCCACAAGCGTGGGAAGTGCCGGATGCCTCTCTTCATGCGCGCAGTTTGTCCTCGGTTCGACCATGGCCGGCCTCGTCGATCATTCGAATGAACTCGTCGGCCGGCGGCAGCTCCGCGAACGCGCGCCACGGACGATGCGATTCGAGCTCGTCGAGCGAGTAGCCTCCAGTGGCAACCGCTACGGTTCGTGCGCCGATGGCGTTCGCGCAGTGGACGTCGTGCGGCGTGTCGCCCACGACGAATACGCCACGATCGAGGACGGGACCCGCGCGCCGCGCCAGATCGAGCGCCCGCGTTGCAATCACCGAGCGCTCGCTGGCGTCCTCGGCGAAAGCGCCATCGGGGAAGTACTTGAACAGGTCGTAGTGTGTCAGCTTGGCACGGGCGCCGCCGCGCGTGTTGCCCGTCAACAGGTACGAACGCATGTCGCTCCGGTGTTCGAGCGTCTCGAGAATCTCGCGCACATTCGGGAGCACGTAGCCCTTCTTCGTCGGCAGCCACTCCGGCAGCAGTTCTTCGTACCGCCGGACCATTCGGCCAATCTTCTCGTCATCGGCCTCGACGCCGAGCATCTCGAAGGTCCGCACGGCAATCTGATAGTCGGTGAGACCGGCAACGCGAAAGCGTGACAGCTGAAAGTCGTGGCCGACGACTTCCCTGACCGCTTTTTCCCAGGCCGGTACGCCAGCCTTGCCGGTGGTCAGCAGCGTGCCATCGATATCCCAGAAGAGGACCGTCATGCGATTTGCGGGACGACGTAGCGCATGCTCTTGACGAGGCTGGCCACATCCAGCTTGTGGTGGGCGAGCACCTCGTCGTTGGTGCCGCACTCGGGAAGCGAGGTCACGCCGACGCGAAGAATTCGCGGCGTCGGCTCCAATGCGAGCTCGGCGATGGCCGTGGCAAGCATCTCGCCCTGGCCACCCTTCAGGTAATGATTGTCGAGCGTGAGGATGTAGCGGCGGCCACCGATCACCTCGCGCAGCCATCGCGGATCCACGCGGTTGAGCCACGGCAGGTTCACCAGGCGCACGCTTGCGCCGGTGCTCTGCTCGACTTCCTGCGCCGCTTCGAACGCGTTGGCCAGCAGCCAGGGGCCGTAGCCGAAGACGATCGCATCGCTGCCGTCGCGCACGACCCATCCGCGCCCGGGTTCCACCTTGTGTTGATGTGGATACGCAAATGGCACCGGCCATTTCACCGAGACGAGCCGGATGTACATGCTGTCCGGCGCGCTGGTCACCGCGTAGTCGAGCAGCGACTGCACTTCGGCTTCCAGGGCCGGCTCGACGAGCGACAGGTGTGCGACGCCGCGCAGCGCCGAGATGTCTCGCACCGACTGGTGTGAGTGCCCGGGACCGCCGGGAATCAGGCCGGCGAGCGAGCCGACGTAGATGACCTTCGTCCCCTCGCTGCACTGGTTGTAGATCTGCTCGTTCGGCCGGGCAGACAGGAAGCAGGCGAACGAGTGCACGATCGGGAGCGCGCCCCGGCGCGCGAGGCCTCCCGCCATCGACACCATATCCTGTTCCGCTATCCCGCACTCGATGAAGCGATCCGGATACTTCTTCGCAAACGAGACCAGGCCACAGTCCTTGATCAAGTCGGCATCGAGCACGACCAGATTCTTGCGACGGTCCCCCTGGCGGACCAGCGCCTGCTCGTAGCCCGCGATCAGATTCTCGGTCGTCCTCGGCTCGCGCCGGGGATTTCGTGTGGTGACCTCGGTCTGCACGGAACCAAGGCCCAACTCGGCGAACAACCGGTTCGCTGTCGCCAGCAACTCCGTCATACCCGCGGTGTACGCCTCTTCTTTTGGCGCACCCGAGTGATAAGCATAGAGCTCACCGGCCTTGAGGGCAGGCCCCTCCATGAACGACACGCCCTTCCCCTTCACCGTATCCGCGATGACGACCTTCGGCTTCTGTGGCACGGCGTCGAGGGCACGGAACGTGCGCTCGATGGCCGCGACGTCATGGCCGTCGCAGCGCTCCACGTGCCACCCGAATGCGCGAAGCTTGGCCTCGAGATCGCCGAGCGGGCTGACGTCCTGAACCCAGGTGTCCGATTGAATCCTGTTGTGGTCGATGATCGCGACGATCTCACCCAGTTGACGCGTGGCGGCGGTGCCGAGCGATTCCCAGAACTGGCCTTCCTGCAGTTCACCGTCGCCGGTGAGGACGAACACACGCCGCTCGACGCCCGCCAGCCTGTTGGCGAGCACCATCCCCTTCGCTTTCGAGATGCCCATCCCGAGCGACCCGGTGTTGGCCTGCACGTAGGGCGTCTCGACGTGGGGATGGCCCGGCAGTCCGCGCAAACGACGCAGTTGTTGCAGCATCGCCTCGTCGAGCAGGCCGAGGCCGATCAGCACGCTGTACAGCGCCGGCGCGTCGTGACCCTTCGACGAGACGAAGACGTCACAGGCATCGTCTCCCTTCTCGAGGTCGCGAATCTCGTTGAGGAACAGCCAGCTCATGATCTCGAGCGAGCTGAAGCTGGTGCCGATGTGCCCGGACCAGGCGCCTGTGATCATGTAGAGCGTGTTGATCCTCGCCAGCGCCGCGAACGCCGCCACGACGGTTGGGGTCAGACCCCTTGAGCCGAGGCGTGTCAAGGGGTCTGACCCCAGGAGCCGGTGGAATTCAGTCACCGGCACGTACTGCAGGTCGAGGGATTCACCCTGGTCAGTTTGTAGGTCGCCCATGTCTGGTCTTGATCGTCTACCGTTGCGTACTTACCGCCAATTGCGGGAGCTGCACCAGTCCTTCGGCGAGCAGCCGCTCGGCCACCATCCAATCGTAGGCATCGTTGATGTCGAAGCCTTCGTATCCGTCAGTCAGAAACGGCACCAGCACGTCTCCCGCAATCGAACGCCCGTCTCGCACCACGCGCGTCCACGCGATCTCGAGCGACGCGTTCTGCACGTACACGGGCGGCAGTGCCTGATACGGCGTGCTGTGCCACGGCTGCGTCTCGGGGCCAAAGGGCAGGAGCGGGAACATGCGTTGACCACGCACGATCCACATCTTGCCGGGATGCTGGGCGCACTTCTCCACCGCCCGCAATGAATCGACACCGGTCTGCGACCTGAAGAGCGCCCATGCCCGGCGAATCGTCTCTGCCGTTCGAAACGGGCTGGTCGGCCGCAACAGGCTGAAGCACTCCCACGACCGGCCCCGTTGTCCGAGCTCCGCAATCGTGTACTCGAGCCACTCGATGTCGGGCGACGTGTCACCGGAAAACTCGGGCGGCCTCAGGAACGGGACCTCGGCGCCGTACTGCCGCGCAATCGTCGCGATGTCTTCGGCATCGGTCGAGACGATGACCGACTCGAACACGCCGCTTTCGCGAGCCGCCGCAATCGTGTAGGCAAGCATTGGATGCCCACCGAGCATGCGGACGTTCTTGCCAGTTACTCGCTTGGAACCACTTCGAGCGGGAATGAGTGCAACAGCTGACGGCACGTATCAGACCGCGTTCGGATTGTGATTGATGTAGATGGTCTTGAGATCGGAGTAGACGTCGAGCGCCTGCGTCCCGGCCTCGCGCCAGCCGTTCCCGGATTGGCGCAGGCCGCCGAACGGCAGATGCGGCTCACTGCCATAGGTGCCGCCATTGACGACCGCCACACCGGACTGAATGCGTGAGAGGAACGTCATCGCACGATTGAGGCTCTGCGTGTGAATCGACGCCGTCAACCCGAATGGCGAGTCGTT
>JAICEG010000408.1 GCA_025924295.1 Vicinamibacteria bacterium | reverse complement strand
TTCCGCGCGGCCATGGAGTCGTACTCGTGGCGTGCGCCGGTACATCCGATCTGCCGGTCGCAGAGGAAGCGGTCGTGACCGCCGAGCTGATGGGGAACACCGTCGATCGCCTGTACGACGTCGGCGTGGCTGGCCTGCATCGACTCCTCAACGAGCAAGACCGTCTCCAACGTGCTCGCGTGCTCATCGTGGTCGCCGGGATGGAAGGCGCGCTCCCGAGCGTGATCGGCGGACTCGTACGCGTGCCTGTCATTGCCGTGCCGACGAGCGTCGGTTATGGGGCCAGCTTCAACGGTGTCGCGGCATTACTCGGGATGCTCAACAGCTGTGCGAGCGGCGTCGCCGTCGTCAACATCGACAACGGATTCGGCGCGGCCTGCCTCGCCAGTCGGATCAATCACCTGTGAAGAGACCGAGTGCGGCTGCTGTCGTGACTAGCGAAAATTACACCCGGTGTCCTCCGGTGGTACACTGAGAAGCTTCCAGTACCACCCTCCGAGAAGTGATCTCCATGCATGCGGGCGCCCTGAGGGCTCTCGAGTTCGATCGCATTGTGGCAGTCGTCTCCGGCTTCGCCGTGACGCCCACCGGCCAGGCCAGGCTGGCGGAGCTCCAGCCGGTCGTCGACGCGCAGCGGGTGATCGGGTTGCAGCGCGCGACGACAGAGGGCACGCGCTTCCTCAACGATCACCCCGGGTTCCCGCTGCGTGCGCCGTCTGATCTCGAGGCGATCCTCGATGCGCTTGCCGTCGAAGGACGGGCGCTCGAGTCGTTGCGCCTGTTGAAGCTCGGAGACTACCTGGAGTCGATCGAGCACTCCCGTCAGGCCATCAGGAAAGTCGGATCGGCCTTTCCGATTCTCAGCCGGGAAGTTGATGGCGTCGCGTCGTTTGCCGGCGAGATCGCCGACGTTCGGCGGAAGATCGAGCCCTCGGGAGACGTCGCCGACAACGCGAGCCCGGCGCTCGCACAGATTCGGGATCGCCTGCGCCGGCAGAAGCAGCGTCTTCGGTCAACACTCGATTCGTTTCTCCGCGGACGCGAGACCGCGAAGTACCTGCAGGAGCAGGTCGTCACCGACCGCAACGGCCGGCACGTGTTGATGGTCCGCGCCGAGCATCGGTCCGCGATTCCGGGAATCGTCCATGGCGGCTCGACCAGTGGCGCCAGCCTGTTCGTCGAGCCTCTGGAAACCGTCGAGATCAACAACGAGATTGTTGCCCTTGAGGAGCAGGAGATGGAGGAGGTGCAGCGCATCCTGCTGGCGCTCACCGACGCCTTCCGCGCCCGACCCGGCGAGCTCGCGCGAACCGTCGAAGTCGCCACCGCGCTCGACGTCATCCAGGCGCGCGCCCGTTTCTCGCTGATGACCGGCTCGGTGGAACCGATCATCGCTGCCGACGGGACGTTCGAGCTGAAAGGCGCTCGGCATCCGTTGCTGATGGGCGCGGTGCGGGAGCGGGAAGCAGTCGATGATGACGAGGATTCGACAGACGGAGTGTCCTCATCAAATGACTCCCGACCCCATTACGATCCTGTCCCGGTCGACGTAGTGCTGGCGCCGCCGACACGCATCCTTGTCATCACGGGTCCCAACACGGGGGGCAAGACGGTTGCGCTGAAGACGGCGGGACTCCTGGCGGCGATGGCGCAGTCGGGTCTGCACATTCCCGTCGACGCGGGGTCGCGCATCCCGGTGTTCAGGTCGCTCTTCGCCGACATCGGTGATGAGCAGTCGATCTCTGCGAGCCTCAGCACCTTCTCGGCTCACATCACCAACATCGTGTCGATGGACCGCTCGCTGGCGCTCCCTGCACTCGTGCTGGTCGACGAGATCGGTGCCGGTACGGACCCGGTCGAAGGCGGTGCACTTGGAATCGCCGTCATCGATCACTTTCGCAAACGTGGTGCACATCTCATCGCGACGACGCACTACGACTCGCTGAAGTCGTACGCCTCGACCACCGAGGGCGTGGCGAGCGCGGCGTTCGGCTTTACACCTGAGACATTCGCGCCCACCTACCGTCTCGTCTACGGATCGCCGGGACGCAGTCTCGCGATCGAGATCGCGAAGCGGCTCGGAATGCCCGCGAGCGTGATCGCGGCCGCTCGCGAGAATCTCAGCGACAAGGAGAAACAACTCGCCGAGCACCTGGCGCGCGTGGACGACGACCTGCGAAGGCTCGAGGCGGAACGCCGGACGGTGGCCAAAGAGCGGGCAGCACTGGCCGATACCGAACGGACGCTGAGATCGCGGGAGGAATCGGTTCGCGAGCGCGAGAACACCTACCGTCGTCGTCTCGATGCGAGGCTCGACGACCAGTTGCGTGAAGGTCGGCGCGAGATCGACAGCATCATCGAAGGCCTCAAGGCGAAAACGTCCGAGCTCTCGCAGCAGGCGGCGCGCCGGATGGCGGCCAGCGTGAACACGGGCGAGACCGGTTCGGCACGTGCCGACGCGCGCACAGCGCTCGAGCGCGTCGTGGGTCGCCTGAAGTCGGGGGCAGAGTCGCCGCGCACGGCGACGTCCGCAGCGGCGGCCGAGCCCGCCATGCCGATCGAAGAGGGAACGCGGGTGACGGTCGGCGCGATGGGCATCGAGGGCGTCGTGATTGAAATACAGGGCAAGCAGGCCGAGATCGATGTGAAAGGCAAACGGTTGCGTGCGCCGCTACGGGATCTGCGTGCCATCGGCAGGACGGAACGATCGGAGTCACAACCGGCGCGGGTGAAGGTCAATGTCGATCTGCAGCCGCGCGAGGGATCGCTCTCGGAGGTCAACGTCATCGGCTGCACGGTCGATGAAGCGATCTCCCGCGTCGAGAAGTTTCTCGATGAGTCGACGGTCAGCGATCAGCAGACCATCCGTATCATTCACGGCCACGGCACGGGACAGCTCCGGCGCGGCCTCGCCGCGTTCCTGAAAGAGCATCCGCTCGTCGCGAAGTTCGACCTCGCGCCAACGAATCAAGGCGGCGGTGGAGTAACGGTTGTGGAGTTGAAAGACTAACTCCCAACTCCCAGACGCCAACTCCCAAAACTTGGGAATTGGAAATTGGGAGTTGGAAGTTGGGAGTTGACGCGAAGGGAATGGCTCTATATCCGGCCCAATTCATCGACGACCTGAAACACCAGGCGGACATCGTCGTGGTCATTCAGGACTACGTGTCGCTCAAGAAGGCCGGGGCCACCTACAAGGGACTCTGTCCGTTTCACGGCGAGAAGACGCCGTCCTTTCAGGTCAACAGGGACAAGGGGTTCTTCCACTGCTTTGGGTGCGGCGTCGGCGGCGACGTGATCAAGTTCCTGGAGCTTCACGAGAAGGTGGGCTTCCCCGATGCCGTGAAGCTCCTGGCACAGCGCTTCGGGGTCGCGCTCCCCGAGATGGAGCAGAGCGACGAACAGCGGGCAAGCACCGCCGAACGGGAAACGCTGCTCAAGGTGCATGAAGCCGCGGCGAAATGGTTCCGGGAACAGTTGCTCCTGCCATCTGGCGCCCGGATCCGGCGTCAAATAACTGGACGCGGCGTCTCGGACTCGACCTCAGAGGCCATGGGCCTCGGCTTCGCACCACCCTCGCGAACGGCGCTCAAGGAGGCCTTGCTGAAGCAGGGTTTCTCCGAGGGGCTGCTCGTGCGGGCCGGACTACTCGTCCAACGTGAAGAGGGGGGCACGGTGGATCGGTTCCGCAACCGACTCATGATTCCCATCCGGAGGGACACGGGGTCGGTCATCGCCTTCGGCGGGCGGGCCGTCGACGCCGACCAGCAGCCCAAGTACCTGAACTCGCCGGAGACACCGATCTACACCAAGGGACGAACGCTCTATGGGCTGGATCTCAGTAAGGCGGGGCTGCGTCAAAAAGGATTTGGGGTTCTGGTCGAGGGCTACTTTGACTTCGGTCAAGTTTTCCAGGCCGGGTTCCCGGTCGTCGCCTCCTGCGGAACGGCGTTGACGCCTCAGCAGGTGCAACAGCTGCACAGGTTTGCGACGAAGGTCGTCCTGAGCTTCGACCCCGATGCAGCCGGACAGGGCGCGGCGGCCAAGTCGTGCGAACTGTTCGTGGCCGAGGGCTTTGACGTGAACGTGGCCGAACTCCCCGCTGGCCTCGACCCGGATTCTTTCATCCGGACACACGGAGGCGCGGGATACGGTGAACGTTTGAGGCACTCCAAGCCGTATCTGGAGTACCTGCTGGATCGGACGGCCGCTGGTTTCAACCTGAACAGCGACGAAGGACGGGTGAAGTTTTTGGCCGCCATGCTTCCCACCGCCGCTCGGATTCCGGATGCGGCAATGCGTGATCGCTTCGCGGACCGGCTGGCTTTCAAAGCCAACGTTACCGACGATGTGGTCCGGGCGAAGATCCGTGAGGCGGCTGTCCAGAAACAGACCACGATTGCGCCAAATACAATTCCGAGCTTCGGGCACGTCACCAAGGCAGAAAAAGGCCTGATCTGGTGGCTGGTCCATGAACATGAGCCCGCCCTTATCGCCCTGGCCGAGCTCGAGGTGTCTGATTTTGAGGGTCTCCCCAGCCGATCCGTGCTGGATCTCGCGCGGAGACTGAACGACAATAGAGGTTTCTCTCCTTCTGTGCTGCTCGAGCGTCTAAACATGGTGGAAGCCCAGCTCGTGACCGGGATCGCGAGCGAGCCGGA
>JAICEG010000407.1 GCA_025924295.1 Vicinamibacteria bacterium | reverse complement strand
TCCGCGGCGAGGCCCCGCTGGGATCGAGATACTTCGCCTCATACGAGTAGAAGCCGTCGCGATGCGTCACGACGATCTCTCCTGGCAGCGACGCTTCGGGCTCATCGTTCCCCAGCACGGCACATTCGATCTCGCGCGCGTTGGGCACCCCTGCCTCGATCACGATCTTCCTGTCGTACTCGAATGCCTCGCGGATCGCGGGGCCGAGGTCTCCCTCGGAGGCCGCCCGCGAGATGCCAACACTCGAGCCGAGGTTGGCAGGCTTGACGAAGACGGGATACCCCAGGCTGCTGGCGACGCGGCCCGTGACGTCGTTCGGCGTGGTCTGCCACTGGAGGGCCGTGACACTGAGATAGGGAACGATCGGCAGCCCATGCGCGGCGAAGACGCTCTTTGAAACGGCCTTGTCCATGCCGAGCGCCGACCCCAGGACGCCTGCGCCGACGTAGGGCACATTGGCCAGCTCGAGGAGGCCTTGAACGGTGCCGTCTTCCCCGAACGGTCCGTGGAGGATCGGAAAGACCACGTCGATGCCGCCGCTGATCGCGGCGGTGGGCTCGGTCACCTGCAGGGCGCCGACCGGCCCGCTGGCCACCACATCGCCGGCGGAGATCGCTGTGGGCTCTTTTTCACCCAGCACCCATCGGCCGTCCTTGTCGATCTTGATCGGGACCGGCTGGAAGCGGTTGCGATCGAGGTGCTTGAAGATGGACGCGGCCGAGACGACGGAGACTTCGTGCTCTCCGGATCGTCCGCCATAGATCACACCGACGCGCAGTTTCATCCGGCCATAATAAATGGTCGGGGCGAAATGACTCCCGACCCCATTACATTTTGAGTAGCTTCACGTTACTGCGTACTGACGGAGGCGCACGGCTCGGCGAGCTCGCCACGCCGCATGGGCTCGTACGCACGCCTGCGTTCATGCCGGTCGGGACGCAGGGAGCGGTGAAAGGGACCCTCTTCAGAGACCTCGAGGAGGCTGGCGCCGAGATCATCCTGGGCAACACCTATCACCTCCACCTTCGTCCCGGCGATGAACTGATTGGGCGTCTCGGAGGGCTGCACCGGTTCATCGGATGGGATCGACCCATCCTCACCGACAGCGGCGGGTACCAGGTGTTCAGCCTGGCCGAGCGCCGGAAGATCACCGAAGACGGCGCGGAATTCCAGTCGCATCTCGATGGCTCCCGGCATCACCTCACGCCGGAGAGCGCCGTGGACATCCAGACGCGGCTCGGATCCGATGTCGCGATGGTGCTCGATGAGTGTCTTGCCTACCCGGCGACACGCGACGCCGCTGCCGAATCGATGCAGCGCTCGGTGCGCTGGGCGCAGCGCTGCCGGAACCGCCTGCAGCAGCTTCGCACGTCGCCCCAGACGGAGGTCATTGTCAGCAACGCCGGCCAGGCCCAGTTCGGAATCGTGCAGGGTGGTGTGTTTTCCGACTTGCGTTGCGAGAGCGCTGAGGCGACACAGGCCATCGGCTTCGAGGGATACGCGATTGGTGGACTCAGCGTGGGTGAGCCGATTCCGGTGATGTACGAGGTCGTCGAAGTCACCGCCCGCCGCCTGCCGGTGGCACAGCCGCGATATCTCATGGGCGCAGGCACGCCGGAAGACCTCGTCGAGAGCGTCGCTCGTGGCATCGACATGTTCGACTGCGTGCTCCCCACACGCAACGCCCGCAACGGACAACTGTTCACCAGCCAGGGGCGTCTGAACATCCGCAACGCGCGCTACACCGACGACGATGAGCCGCCCGATCCGGCCTGTCGGTGCTACACGTGCCGGCGTCATTCACGGGCGTACCTGCGGCACCTGCATCTGTCAGGTGAAATGACCGCAGCTGCTCTTAACACGTTGCATAATTTGACCTTTTACCTTGACACTATGCAGAGGATCAGGGAGGCTATTGAGTTTGGGACCTTTGATACGTTCAAGCAGGAATTCCTTCGGTCGGTGTCCCGCCCGGCTCACGACTCATGACATTCGCTGACCCTTTTCTTATAGCCCTGGGCGCCCCTCCTACGGGGACCGCGCCGAGCCCATGGCTGCAACTCATTCCGTTCGTCCTGATCCTGGGCATCTTCTACTTCGTGATGATCCTGCCCATGCGGAAACGGCAGCAGAAGGTCCAGGAGTTTCAGGGCTCTCTGAAGGTTGGTGACAAGGTGATCACCTCCGGCGGGATCTTTGGTGCCATCACGAAGGTGAGCGATAACTCGGTCCAGCTGCAGATCGCCAACAACGTGCGCATCGAAGTCTCTCGTCCGGCCATCGTCGGATACCAGGGCCAGGAACCAGTCGTCCCTGAGGGCAACCAGCAATGATGAAGAACCTGAAATGGCGGATTGGCTTGATCGTGGTCGTGATCGGCCTGTCCGTCTGGGCGTTCGTCCCGCCCGAGCAGAAAGTCAAACTCGGTCTCGATTTGAAAGGTGGCGTCCATCTCGTGCTGCGCGTCAAGACCGACGACGCGCTGAAGGTCGAGACCGACACCACGGTGGAGCGCCTGCGCGATACGCTGACGCGTAACGGCGTCGCGTTTGGCAAGGTCGAAGCGACCAGTTCCACCGAATTCCGTGTCGAGGGCATCCAGGATGATGCGGCGTATCGCGCCCAGTCCGTCGATGCCGACACGGTCTACGACCGTGCGTCGGAGGCCGGCGGCTATTCCTATCGCATGAAGCCGAACGTAGCCAATCAGCTGCGCGACGAGACCGTATCGCAGGCGCTCGAAACCATCGAGCGGCGCGTGAACGAGCTGGGCGTGGCCGAGCCGATCGTGGCGCGCTACGGTGCGGTGGATCAGATTCTCGTGCAGCTGCCTGGCGTCAGCGACGTGCGCCGCGCCAAGGACATCATCCGGTCGACCGCCCGGTTGGAGTTGCGGCTCGTGGATCAGGGGCCGTTCCCGAGCAAGGAATCGGCGCTGCAGGCGTTCAATAACGTGCTGCCGCCTGACGCCGAGCTGCTTCCAGGCCGAAGTGAAGGCGGCGGGACCGCAGGCACCGCGAGCACCGCCTACTACGTCGTGAAGAGGGTGTCTGCCGTCGCGGGGAACGACCTTCGCAACGCGCAGCAATCACTCGACGAGTTCAATCGACCTGCGGTGGCGTTTACGCTGAAGCAGGACGCCGCGGTTCGTTTTGGCAGCTTCACCGAGGCCAACATCGGCCGGCCGATGGCGATCATTCTCGACGGCCGCGTGATGTCGGTCGCCACCATTCAGGGACGCATCACCGACAGCGGCCAGATCACCGGCATCACTCGTGAAGAGATGCTCGATCAGGTGATCACATTGAAGTCGGGTGCGCTGCCGGCGTCGATGGACTACCTCGAGGAGCGCACGGTCGGTCCATCGCTGGGGCAGGACTCGATCCGCGCCGGTGTGACCGCTTCGCTTGGCGGACTCGCGCTCGTCGTGCTGTTCATGATCTTCTACTACAAGCTGACCGGTCTCAACGCCGTCGTCTCGATCGTGGTCAACCTGCTGATCCTTCTCGGTCTGATGGCGTTCATTCCGGTCACCATGACGCTGCCCGGCGTAGCGGGCTTCATCCTGACGATCGGTATGGGTGTTGACTCCAACGTGCTGATTTTCGAGCGCATCAAGGAGGAACTGGCCACCGCCCGCGGCGTGCGCGCTGCGGTCAATGCCGGCTTCGATCGCGTCTGGTGGACGATCGTCGACACGCACGTCTCCTCGCTCATCGCGGCGCTGCTGCTGCTGCAGTTCGGCACGGGTCCCATCCGCGGGTTCGCGGTGACGCTGATCATCGGACTGCTGTCCAACGTCTTCACCGCCGTGTTCGTGTCGCGGACGATGTTCGAGATGATTCTGTCGCGCCGGCATCCGGCGGCGCAGACGCAGACACTGAGTATCTGAGTAGCGAAGATGCAGATTTTTACGAACGCCAACTACGACTTCATCCGGTGGCGGTGGCACGCCATCATCCTGTCGCTCGTCGTGATCGGCGCGGGTGCGGCGCTCATGGTGATGCGCGGGCTTCCCCTTGGCATCGACTTCTCGGGCGGCAGCTCGATCGTGGTGCGCTTCAGCCAACCCGTGACGCTCGACCAGGTTCGCAATGCGGTCGCGCCCCTGCCGGGCGAAGAGGTCGTGCAGCAGTTCGGCGACCCGTCCGAGCAACGCGTCCTGATTCGCCTTCCGCAGGAGGAGGGCGCCGAGGAGGGAACTGCACTGGAGCAGGCATCGATCCGCGCGGAGCAGGCGCTTCGCGCAGCGGGCCTGCCCACGTTCGAGGTGGACAATCGCGAGCTCGTCGGTCCCGTGATTGGCGCCGATCTCCAGCGACGAGGGGTCTACGCGACACTCACCTCGCTACTGGCGATCACCCTCTATATCGGCGTGCGGTTCAGGTTCTCCTTCGCCGTCGGGGCGATTGCGGCGACGCTCCACGACGTCCTCGTCACGCTCGCGTTCCTGATGTTCTTCCGCTACGACATCTCGCTGAACGTCGTCGCGGCCATCCTGACGATTACCGGCTACTCGGTCAACGACACCATCGTGATCTTCGATCGCGTACGCGAAAACCTGCGGACGCGCCGACGTGAGCCGCTCAGCCAGGTCGTCAATCACAGCGTCAACCAGACGCTGAGCCGGACGATCATCACCGCGGGCACGACGTTCCTCTCG
>JAICEG010000406.1 GCA_025924295.1 Vicinamibacteria bacterium | reverse complement strand
TCGTCCTTGAGCGCGCGCACACGGTCCTCAGTGTCGAGCGGGTTCATCTCGAGATTGGCCGCGTAGACCAGGAAGCGCGGACCGATGAACTCGTCGTGCTTGTTGTGATCGCGCAGCACGTGACACACGTCCTGGCACAGGAAGCACTCGATGCACTTCCGGAACTCCTGCACGCGATCGACGTCCTTCTGCGCCATCCGCCACGTGCCATCCGGTGCATCGGGGTTGCGCGGCTTGAACTTCGAGATGCCTTTCTTGACGTTGAAGTTCCACGACACGTCGGTCACGAGATCCTTGATCGGCGGGAACGCGCGCATCGGCTCGACGGTGACCGGTTCCTGGAGGTTCACCTGGCTGAGTCGAGTCATGCACATCAGCCGCGGCTGGCCGTTGATCTCGGCCGAGCACGACCCGCACTTGCCGGCCTTGCAATTCCACCTGACCGCGAGATCGGGTGCCTGCTCGGCCTGAATCTTGTGGACGACATCGAGGACGACCATGCCGTCGCTGACCTCGGTGTGGAAGGTCTGGAAGGTGCCGTCCTTCTCCGGATGCGTGCGCCAGATCTTGAATGTCGCTGAAGTAAGAGCCATTAGGAAACCGTCTCCTCGAAGCGCTCTCTGTTCATGATTTCTGTTCCTCGATCACCTGCTTCAGGTGATCGGGGATCGGCGGAATCGGTAACCGGCCGATCTCCATGAGGTCGCCTGCTCCCTGGCGGACGGCGACGTTGATCGTGCTGAACTCGGCGACCTTGTCCGGAAAGTCCTCGCGGAAGTGCCCGCCGCGACTCTCCTTGCGTTCAATCGCCGAGAGTGCAATCGCTTCGGAAACCGTCAGCAGGTTTCGCAGATCGAGCGCGGTGTGCCAGCCGGCGTGATACTCGCGATGGCCCGACACCCCGACGCGCGCGGCCCGTTCCTTGAACCCCTTGATGCGCACCAGCGCTTCGCGCATTTCGCTCTCGTTACGCACGATCCCCACGAGCGCCTGCATCGTCTCCTGGAGATCGGCCTGCACCTTGTAAGGATTCTCTCCGCTGTCTCCGCGATCGAACGGTGCCAACGATTCGCGCAAGGCGCTCTCGACGAGCCGATCATCGACACGCGGCGCCGAATGTTCCTTTGCAAACAGGGCGGCATATTCGCCGGCACGCTTGCCGAAGACAATCAGGTCCGACAGTGAGTTCCCGCCGAGACGATTGGCGCCGTTGATGCCCGATGCGCATTCGCCAGCGGCGAAGAGACCAGGGATCGTCGACATCTGGGTGTCGGCGTCGACGCGAATCCCACCCATGATGTAGTGCGTGGTGGGACCGACTTCCATCGGCTCCTTCGTGATGTCGAGGTCGGCGAGCTCCTTGAACTGGTGATACATGCTCGGGAGCTTGCGCTTGATGTGGGCCTCGGAGTCCTTGAGCTTTTCCTTGATCCACGCGATGTCGAGGAACACGCCGCCGTGCGGAGATCCACGCCCGGCCTTGACCTCGCGGTTGATGCAGCGCGCCACGTGATCCCGCGTCAGCAGCTCCGGCGGACGACGGGCGCTCTTGTCACCCTGGGTGTAGCGCCAGCCCTCTTCGGGATCTGATGCCGTCTGCGGCTTGTAGTTGTCCGGGATGTCGTCGAACATGAACCGGCGGCCTTCGCTGTTCTTGAGGACGCCGCCCTCGCCGCGAACACCTTCGGTCACGAGAATGCCGCGGACGCTGGGTGGCCAGACCATCCCGGTAGGATGGAACTGGATGAACTCCATGTCGATGAGCTCGGCACCGGCGCGATAGGCCAGCGCGTGCCCGTCACCCGTGCCCTCCCAGCTGTTGCTGGTGATCTTGTACGCCCGACCCACGCCGCCGGTGGCGAGCACAATCGCCTTGGCAGCAAAGAGGTGAAAGCGGCCACGTTCGCGGTCGTAGGTGAGCACGCCGGCCGCGCGCCCGTTGTCGAGAATCAGGTCGATGACGGTGTGCTCCATGTGCACCGTCATCCCGGTATAGACGGCGTGATCCTGGAGCGTTCGAATCAGTTCCAGCCCGGTTCGATCGCCGACGTGTGCGAGCCGCGGGTAGCGGTGGCCGCCGAAATTGCGCTGATTGATGCGGCCGTCGGGCGTGCGATCGAACACCGCGCCCCAGCCCTCGAGCTCGCGCACGCGATCCGGTGCCTCCCTGGCGTGCAGTTCCGCCATGCGCCAGTTGTTCACGTACTGGCCGCCGCGCATCGTGTCGGCGAAGTGCACGCGCCAGCTGTCGCGGTCGTCGTTGTTGGCCATGGCCGCGGCCATGCCGCCCTCGGCCATCACGGTGTGCGCCTTGCCGAGCAGCGACTTGCAGATCAGGCCGACCGACAATCCGCTCGATGCGGCTTCGATCGCCGCGCGCAGGCCGGCGCCGCCGGCGCCGATGATGAGCACGTCGTAGCTGTAGCTCTGATAGGCCGACATCAGATCAGCCTCGTGTCAGTGAGAATCCCCATCGAACAGAGCCGGATGTAGAGGTCCGACAGGGCCACTGAGAAGAGGCTCGTCCAGGCGAACAGCATGTGGCGGCCGTTGAGAGCGCTCGAGCAGTTGTAGCAGGTGTGACGCAGCGGTGATTTCGAGACCTCGTCCTTCAGTCCGCCAACCAGGTGGCGAATGGAGTGACATCCCAGCGTGTAGCTGCCGAGAAGCACCACGTTCACCGCGAGGATGAGCGTGCCCACGCCGATGCCGAACTCGATCTGTCCCGTGGCCGGATTCGTGAACCACAGCGCCAGCCAGACGTCGTAGGAGAGCACCACGATGAAGAGGCAGGCAATGTAAGCGAAATAGCGATGGACGTTCTGAAGAATGAGCGGGAACGTGCGCTCGCCCCAGTAGCTCTTGCGCGGCTCACCGACGGTGCACGACACCGGGTCCATCCAGAACGCCTTGTAATACGCGCCGCGGTAGTAATAGCAGGTAAAGCGAAACAGGCCGGGGAACGGAAGAATCAGCAGCGCAGGAGAGAACGGCAGCAGCGCCGGCCACCACCCCGGTTTGGGCCCGAGCCAGGCGTGGGGAGAATCACCCCACAGTTCGGGCGAGTAGAACGGGGAGAGGTACGGGCCGTAGGTGTAGTGCGCGTTCTGAAACGCGGCCCACGTCGCATAGACGACAAAGCTGCCGAAGACCGCAAACACGGCCATCGGTTCGAGCCACCACCAATCGCGCCGGCGCGTTTCTCCAAAATCGCGCGGCACGATCCTGACGGGGACTGCCTCCATCAACTGCCTCCGAATGGGACGAAAGATAAGTGGCAAACCTTAATACGTTACAACAGAGTTTGTTTGAGTCGCGACACCTGCCACCGCCCACGACACACAGAGGCACCGAGACACCGAGGAACCATCAGTAATTTTCCTCTGTGCCTCTGTGCCTCGGTGTGTCGTACGACCGCGGGAAGCGTTGCGACCAGGCAAATGACTAGCGACTCCTACCCCTCATGGCAACGCGGCAACCGCTGCCTGCGCGCATTCGTTGGCCACGGTCACATATCTCTGAACGGCATCGGGACCGATGACGTACGGGTGCGGGGTACCGGGCTTCCGCTGTGCCAAAGCGGGAATCTTCCTCTTCGTGCCGTCGAAATCGGTGTGATTGGCAATCAACACGTCGGCGCCAGCCTTCGCGACGATGTCGCGGAATCTGGTGGCTGAAGCGGCGTAGGTCTGGAGCCGCGCCTTGTCAGGACCGAAGTTGAACGCAGTACCACCCCACGCCGCCGCGATGTGCCGGCGGCCGTTGTCGAACACCGGCACGACGGACGAGACCGTGCCCATCGTATGCCCCGGGGTCACGTACATCGTCAGCGTCGTCTCGCCGAGCGTGAGCTGCTGCCCGTCGGTGACGACCATGTCGCGCTTCGGCTTCCACGGCGGGTTCTGCTGATCGAGCAGATCCCAGTCGGCGGCGGACATCATGATGCGCGCGCCGTATTTCTCCTGAAGGAATTTCGCGCCGCCGGCATGATCGAGATGGGCATGGCTGATCAGGACGTACTTGATGTCGGCCGGATTGAGTCCCAGCTTGCGCAGGCCGCCATCCACTTCGTCCTCGACCGAGTAGTCGTAGATCGCGTCGATGAGGATGATGCCCTCCTTCGTCGTGACCGCCCAGGCCGAGTATTCCGTCATGCCAACGTAGTACAGGTTGTCGAAGACCTTGGCTGGCTCGGCGTGCCACGACTCACGTGGCGGCGGCGGCGGCGGCGGCCCGCCTCCACGACGACCGGCACCTGCTGCTCCGCGGCCTGCGCCCCCACCGCGCGGCGTCCCGACCGTGCGCCCTTCAGCGCAGATGCGATCGAAGAGCCCGACGTGGTCGCTGCCGGCAGCCAGCCTGGCAGCGGCGATGTGCTTCTCCATCTCGGCGGGCGACTGGGCCGAGGCCAAACCCACACCGATCAGACCAGCCACTGCGAACGCCGCGAACGACTTGGCCATCGGTCCTCCCGGAACTAAGAACTAAAAACCAAGAACGAAGAACCAAGAACCCGAACGCTGAACACGAACCCTGAACCCTGAACCGTGAACCGTGAACTATTTTTTCCTGGGCTTATACACATGCGTGCTCTGCCCGAAGAACACTTCCGCGCTCTCCATCACTGATTCCGAAAGCGTTGGGTGCGGGTGGATGACGAGCTTCATGT
>JAICEG010000405.1 GCA_025924295.1 Vicinamibacteria bacterium | reverse complement strand
CGCAGGCGGACGACGTGGCTGAACGTCAGAAGGGCCGCACGATCGTCACCGGCAAGCCGCTGGAGAAGGGTGTCACCGGCGCGCCGCAGATGGTCGAGCCGCTCGCCCGAGACGCTCTCGCTGACGTCGAGTCCGAGAATGACGTTGAGCGGGAGTTGTTCCAGGCTGACGAGATCGACTTCTTGCAGGACTCCTTCATCTCTGACCTCGAAGTCCTGGGGCGCAAGCCCGCGCACGACCTGACCGCGGTCCGTGACGAGCACGTCCACACGAATCGCGTCCACGCGAGAGGAAAACGTTGGCTGCTGCGCGCTGATGACCGCAGTGCTCAGGATGATGGCGAGCCCAAGAGCGAGCTTCACTGCGTCTCCGCCTGGACGATTTGATACAGCGCTTCGACGATGCCCTCGATATCGCGCGCCTGCGACGTGTAATAGCTCCACCACGGGTCGTCGGCGAGCTCCACGTCGTCGCGACTGAGCACGGGCTGGATCGTGGACAGCGCAGCCGCGCGGTCGCCACGGCTGGCGGCGAGCGTGCTCAGCGCCAACCGCGGTGATTGCGCCCGCGGATACAGGTCGGCGGCACGTGCGTACGCCTGCCGCGCCTCGTCGCCAAATCCAAGCGCATCGGCCTCGGCGCCGAGGAACATGTTGCCGTAATACAGCAGCAGCCGGTTCTGTGTCTCCTTCGTTGCCTGTCGCAGTTCGGCGATTGCGTCCTGATGGCGTCCGCGCCGGCCAAGTACACGACCCAGACGGATGCGCGCCTCGTTTCGACGCGGCTCGCGCTCGAGCGACTCGCGGAACAGCCGTTCAGCCCGGCGCAGCTCCTCGTCCTCCGTCCCAATCATGTTGAACAGTTCGCGCGACAGGTTCGTCGACAGCAGCGTGTTCTGAGCCTGTGGCCCACTGAACCACTCTCGTCCGCAGGCGGCAAAGAACAGGATCTCGGGGTCGCGAGGAAAGAGCTGCACCGATCGCTCGCCCTGCCATGGATCCATCTGTTCTGTCACCTGCATGTATACGTTGACGGCGAGATACCAGCGTCGAACGGTCTCATCGGTGCCTGGATTGCCCTGGAGTGTGCGCGAGTTCTTCGGCCGGACTCTATCGAGCAACCGCCTGCCCATTTCCCAGTGATGGTTGGCGTCTTCGATGCCCGTCTGTTGACCGTCGGCGAGAAAGAGCATGATCGTGTCGGTGCGCGACCGGCGTTCAGGATCCCGCACCGCCGGCCGGGCGCCGCTCATCGCGATGTCCGAGTGCAGCGCCGCGCCGCGCTTCAGAATCCGATCTTCCCCGCCTCGCTGTGCCACGTCTCTTGCGATTCTCTGGAGGCGCCGCAGCTCGTCCCGGCCGTACGGAATAGTCCGCATGCGGATGCGTGTCCGCTCATCGGTGTTCCGGAAGACCCCGCTGAACGGCTCGGACTCGTAAGGCGTTTGGAAAACGAGAATCTCTGGCTCGCGGACGAGGCTGACGATCGTCCCTGCGTCCATCCAGACCAGCCACAGGGTGTTGCGGTCCCACGACGCAACCCGGAGCAGCGACTCGTCGGGCTCGCCGAGCTGGTGCTGTTCGATCGCCTCGAGCCACTGCTCGAGGCGGCCTATGCGGTCAGGAGTCCGGTCCTGCCCACCAGCCGTCAGGCCGGCCCACAGCATCATGCAGGCGACGATGGCTGTGCGGAGCGTCACGATGGCTCCGAATCTTAATCGAGTTTCAGCAGGCGAGCCGCATTACGCCAGTAGATTCGTTCGCGCTCCTCCGTCGTGATCGGCAGGCGATCGACGATATCGATCGTGTCGCGAATGTATTGCCGGCCGCCCTGCGGATCGAACGGGGCGTCGGAGGCGAAAAGCACCTGATCGACGCCAAAGAAGCGAAGGCCGCAGACCGTTGCATCGTACGCGCCGAAAAGCGCCGTATCGGCATAGAACATCTTGAAGTAGTCGAGCGGCCGCTTCTTCAGCTCCTTGAGGAGCTTCGTGTAGTCGCGATCCGAGGTGCGCGCCCCGAGTTGATCCCAGCCGGGGCCGACCCGACCCTCGAAGTACGGAATCATGCCGCCCATGTGGTGCGTGATGACCTTGAGGTCCGGGTAGCGGTCGAACATTCCGGAGAACACCAGCCTGGACATTGCGACGCTCGACTCGTACGGCCATCCCAGGGTCCACCAAATCTCGTACAGCGAGCGATCTTCGGTCGCGTAGTCGGCCATGGTCGCGCTGCGATACGGGTGCAGCCAGATCGGAAAGTCGCGCGCCGCCATCGCGGCGAAGATCGGCTGGTACGCGGGCAGATCGAGCGGCTTGCCCTGCACGTTCGAACACAACTGGATGCCACGGGCGTTGAGCGCGTCCATCGATCGTTCGAGTTCGCGCATCGCGGCATCGACGTCATTCATCGGCAGCGACGCAATGAATCCGGGAAAGCGCTCCGGGTAGCGCTGTACGAGCTCCGCCATCCCGTCGTTCCCGCGTTGTGCGAGGTCGACGGCATCATCCAGGTTCGCGTATGCGTCGACCGGCGGCGTGGCGACCGACAGGATCTGCTGGTACTCGGGGTGCGCGTCCATGACCTCGAACCGCACGTCGAGATCGACGAGCATCGGCACGCCGCGCACACGCTTGCCGACATCCTTCATCGTGCCGGCCAGTTCGCTCATCCGATCGACGTAGCGTTTCGGGAAGATGTGGTTGAAGACGTCTATTTTTCGCATCGACCGTCCCACTCGCAGAAGTCACTACCTTGTTCGGAATACGACCCACTGAGGCACCGAGGCACAGAGAAATCCTTGGGCTTCTTGCCTCTGTGCCTCGCCGCCTCGGTGTGTCGTGATCATCAGTTCGAGTGAAGTCACGTGCAGTCACTGGCGTTCCTCGCGTAAACCCGCGGCGCGCCAACCGCTGAAGTGTCCCTTGAGGTACCGCACATCGGTGAAGCCGTGTTTCCGCAGCACGACGCCAGCCATCCACGCGCGCGGACCGTGGCCGCAGTAAACGACTACGGGGTCGCGGCGAGACCCTGGAATCGAATCGATCCGACCTCGCATCGCCTCGAACGGTATATGCATGGCTCCGGGAACATGCCCGTTCGCGAACTCCGTCTCCGTTCGCACGTCGATGATCGCCGGCGCCGTACCCGAATCGATCTGTTCGAGCAGTGTCGCCGCAGGCACTTCGGCGCCTCGCAGATGGCTGGGTTCGGCGCCCGGGGGAATCGACACCATCCAGGCCGCGACTCCCAGCGCGGCGACAACCGCGGCGAGCAGGTAGAACGCAGCGGCATACGACCCAGTCCGCTCAGCCCACACGGCGAGGAACAGCGGACCAATAGCCGAAGCGACTACCGTCATCGCCTGCGCGGCGCCCTGAATTCGTCCCAGGTGTCGCCGACCGTACGCCTGCCCCCAGAAGCTGAAGAACACCACCGTGATGAACCCGCCGGCGATACCCATCGCTACGGCCTGCACCATCACCTGCGTCTGCGTCGAAACATGCGCGAGAGCAGCAAGGCCGACGGCCAGCACGGCCATCGCCGAGACGAGGATGGCCCGCAGCGAGATACGGGGAGCGAGCGCACCGGCCGCGAAGTTGCCCGCAAGGCCCGTGATCGCCGTGACGGCCAGCGCAGTGTAGTAAACGTCTGGCGTGAATCCACGCTCGACGAGAATCGATTCGTTCAGCAGGCCGATTCCCGACGCCACCAGGCCATAGATCGAACTGGCCAGCCCGAACACCCAGAACGCCGGCGAGCGAAGCGCCTCGACGAGTGTCGCCGCTGCCCTGCCCGTCTTCTCGTCCTCGGCGTCAGCCGCGAGTCGCGGCGACGCGTCACCGTCAACGTGCACGCCAATCGCTTCCGGCGAGGAGCGATCCAGCCACCACGCCATCGGCGCGAGGAGGGCTACAAGAAAAACACCGATGGATGCCCACGCCGTCCGCCAGCCGGACGACTGCACGACGGTGCCGACAATCGGAAAAGCAGCCATGAACCCGATGCTCATGACGAGAGCGTAGACCGCCATCGCGACAGTCAGTCGACGACGGAACCACTTCCCTACCATCGCCAGGCTGATGACCGACAGCGCGCTCTGACCGAAGCCGCGAGTCAGCGTCACGAGCACCAGTAGCGTCATTACGGTGCTCGCCTGGCTCATACCGAGCACCGTCAGCCCCAGTGCCACTGCTGTGATCGTGAGGACAATCCGGCTGCCGACGCGATCGATCAGGCGGCCGACGCCAATGCAGAACAGCGCGCCGACCAGCGTCGCCACGAGGTTGATCTGCGCGAACGTGACTCGGCTCAGCGACAGATCACGCAGCAGAGGTTCCGTGATCAACCCGAGCCCCTGGGTCCGCCCAGGCAGCGTCCCGACCATTGCCAGGGCGGCGACAGCCAGCACGACCCACCCGTAATAGGTCCGCTCGCGAGTCTGCGGTGCGATCAGGGC
Organism: Vicinamibacteria bacterium; assembly: GCA_025924295.1. GTDB lineage: Bacteria > Acidobacteriota > Vicinamibacteria > Vicinamibacterales > UBA2999 > Gp6-AA40. Next base: position 215 of record JAICEG010000405.1, on the reverse strand, counting down.
GCTGCTGGTCTGACTCATGGAATCACCGCAACATTCTTTACATCACGCGCCTGAGCTGACCGTCAGAGATATCGAATCGAATCGGGAACTGTGCCGCCAGCCGCTCGCTGTGCGTGACGACGATCAGGATATTTCGCAGCCGGGCGTGCAGGTCGAGCAGCATGGCGGCGACGGTGGAGGCCGAAGCCTGGTCCAGGTTGCCGGTCGGTTCGTCG
>JAICEG010000404.1 GCA_025924295.1 Vicinamibacteria bacterium | reverse complement strand
TTCTTCGCGAGGTCCACGTTTGGTCGGATACCGGCCGCGACGACCACGAGGTTGGCGTCGAGCACTTCGCCATCGGAGAACTCGACTGCCTCGACATGCCGGCCGCCGCGAATCGCGGTCGTGCTGCGCCCGAGAAGAACCCGGATGCCGAGCTCCTTCATCTTCGCCATCAGGAACCGACCGCCCGGCGGATCGAGCTGCCGTTCCATCAACGTGCCCATCAGGTGGACGACGGTGACCTGGCAGCCCTGCACCTGCAGACCGCGCGCAGCCTCGAGTCCTAACAGGCCACCGCCAATCACGACCGCCTTGGTGTCCGGGCCCGAGCGCCGCATCAGCTCACGCGTATCGTCGAGCGTGCGGAACGTGAGCACGCCGTCCTTGTCGAGCCCCTTGATCGGCGGCATCCATGCCGAACTTCCGGTCGCGAGCAGGAGCGTGTCATACGACGTGATGCTCCCGTCGTCACCGGTCACGGTCTTCCCCACCGGATCGACGTCGACGATGCGGACGCCGACGCGAAGCTCGATGTCGTTGCGGCGATACCACTCGAGCGAGTTGATGACGATGTCGTCGGAGCTCTTTTCACCGGCGAGCACCGACGACAACATGATGCGGTTGTAGTTGGCGTGCGTTTCGTCGCCAAAGACCGTGATGCGGAACATCGGGTCGTACTTGAGGATCTGCTCGACGCAGGCCATCCCCGCCATGCCGTTGCCGACGACAACCAGTCGCTTCATCGGGCACCTCTCGCGCGCGATTCGGACGAGCCGCGCGGCAGGATCGGGATCGTCGATCCGCGCCACGAGCGGATCAGGGACAGGCTGTTCCTGATCGCGCTTCCCCCGCTCCAGAGCCGGCCTTCAGTGGACGAGGGTTCGATTCGCACGGCCGACTGCTTGTAGTTCGGCTCTCGCGAAATCGGATCGAACGCGCTCTGCGTCACCTGGTTGGCATTGGCCTCGAAGTAGTGGAACGGCACGAACAGCTGGCCGGCAGCAACGGTCTCAGTGACCCGCAGCTCGACGCTTTGCACGCGACCCCGCCGCGAGACGATGTCGACGCGCGCCTGCGGCTTCAGACGCAGCGCGCGGGCATCGGCCGGATTCATCTCGACCCAGGCACTCGGCGACAGCCGTTCGAGAATCGGGACCTTCGACGTCTTCGTGCGCGTGTGCCAGTGCTCAACGGTTCGCCCGGTGTTGAGCACGAACGGGAACTCCTCGTTCGGCTGCTCGGGAAATGGCTCCCACGCCGAGGGCAGCAGACGCGCACGGCCATCGTCGGTCTGGAACTTCCCATCGGTGTACAGCCGCCGCACTTCACCGTCGTGCACCTTCCCCGCCGGGAGGGGCCACTGCAGACCGCCGTTCTGTTCGATCGCCTTGTAGGTCATCCCGGAGTAGTCGCAGAGACGCCCCGCTGAGATCCGCTTCCATTCCTCGAAAGCGTCTGCCGGCTTGCTCCAACCCGGGAAAATGTCGTCTCGAACGCCCAGCGCATCGGCGACACCGAGGAAGATGTCGAAGTCGGAACGCGCTTCATCGGGCGGAGGCACCGCGCGATTGACCTTGCTGACACGCCGTTCGGAGTTCGTGTAGGTCCCTTCCTTCTCACCCCACATCGCAGCGGGCAGCATCAGGTGCGCGTACTCGGACGTCGGCGTCGGGTGATAGCCGTCCTGCACGACCAGGAAGTCGAGCGACTCCAGGGCCTGGCGCAATGAGCCGTAGTTGGGGAAAGAGACGACCGGATTGGTGGCGATGATCCAGAGCGCCCGGATCCGGCGATCGAGCGCCGCCTCGATGATGTCGGGATACGCCAGGCCGCGCGCGGTCGGGATGCGCTCCTCCGAGATGCTCCAGAGATGTGCGAGCTCGCGTCGATCGTCGGGGTTCTCGAACTTGCGGTAACCCGGCAAGCTCGAAGCGAACCCCGCCTCGCGTGTGCCCATCGCGTTGCATTGCCCGGTAATCGAGAACGGTGCCGCTCCGGCGCGGCCGATGTTGCCGGTAATCAACGCGAGGTTGTTGATGGCGTTGACCGTCTCGGTGCCCTTCGTGCTGTGATTCACCCCCATCGTCCAGCCGATGAAACCGGCGCGCGCCCGCGCGTAGGTCCATGCCGTGCGACAGATCAACTCGACGGAGAGCCCGGTAATCTCAGAGACTCGCTCCGGCGTGTAGGTGCGAACCGACTCGCGCAGCTCCTCGAAGCCGCTGGTGTGGCGCGCCACGTATTCGTGATCGACCAGGTCGTTTTCGATCACGAAGTGAATGAAGCCGTTGATCAGGGCGAGGTCGGCTCGCGGCTTCAACGGCAGGTGCAGGTCGGCGAGCATCGCCGTCTTCGTCACCCGCGGGTCGACGACGATGACCGTAGCGGAAGGGTTGGCTCGCAGCCGCCAGCACAGAATCGGGTGGTTCTCGGCAACGTTGGCGCCAATCAGCAGAATGACGTCAGCGTTCTCGAGATCCTCGTACGCGCCAGGAGGTCCGTCGCTGCCGAACGAACGCTTGTAGCCAGCCACGGCGGTCGCCATGCACAACGTCGTGTTGCCATCGAGGTTCGGCGTTCCGATGCCGAGCTGCACCAGCTTGCCGAGCGCGTAGAACTCCTCGGTGACCAGTTGACCGGTGCTGATCACGCCGACCGACTTCGGTCCGTATCGTTCCTGCGTCTCTCTGAATTTCGCGGCCATCGTCGTCAGCGCCTCGTCCCAGCTGACGCGACCGAATGCGCCGTTGCGGCGCAGCAGCGGATAGCGGGCGCGATTGTCGGCGGCAATCGTGTGATGCTCGGACAGCCCCTTGGGGCAGAGCATGCCGCGGTTGACCGGGTGATCGGGGTTGCCGCGCACCGAGACCGCACGGCCGTTCTTGACGCCGATGAACATGCCGCAGCCGACCGAGCAGTACCCGCACGTGGTCGCCACCCACTTGTCCGGTATCTTCTGCGCCGAGACGTATCCGGCAACCGGGTCGGACGCGTAGGAGTAGCGGTCGGCTCTGGTGTCAAGGCCGAGGAGTCGCTTCAGGGTCATACGGCCTCACTTGCGGATCCGATGTAAGGCGCCGCCAGGTGCTTCGGCACGACACTCACGAAGAACAGGTAACGTCCCAGGATTTCGGCAATCGTGGCGAGGGCGAGCGCGGCGACCATCACCATGGCGCCGGCAATCGAGCCGCGCGGCGCATCGGGGGCCAGCAATTGAGGCCCGACCGCCAGCAGCGGGAGTGCGACGGCACCGATCGCGAGCAGCATGCCGCGCAGGAGCAAGCGGCCTTTGAGCACCGTCGACAGCAGTCGCGCGGTGCCGCGCAGTTCGATGCTGTCGGAGGAGATGCAGCGGAACATCCGCAGGGCCAGCAACACGAACTGCGCGCCCGCCATGGTCGCGGCCCCGATGGCGAGCCAGCGGAGACTGCCGCCGCCGACAACGGCGGCAAAGAGCGGTCCCAGCACGGCAGCCGTGAGGTTGAACTGGAGCAACGTGTAGCGCGTGTTCCACGCCGGCCGCGACGGAACGCGATAAATGCAGGCGCTCGACGTCACGCCGGCGATGCCGAGGGCGACGGTGAGTGCGCCGACGTAGCTGCCACCGGGCAGGCCGAACCAGAGCATTGCGGCGTACACGCCAGCGACCATCGAGAACGCCGAGAAGAGCAGGACCTCGCGACTCAGCCACGAGCGTCGCCACATCCGAATTGCGCGATACGCGTGAATCGGCCGGCCGAGATGAAGCGTCGATGCCGACAGCGCGAGGCCGCCGACGAGCAGCGATGCGATCGCCGCGGCACCCAGATTCGCGGTGGCTTCGAACACCTGTGAGAGCCAGATGGTCGTGAAGGCGCCCACGGCCAGCTGCGTGAGAACGGTCATGACCACGAGCGGCCAGTGCGGGTGCTCGGGCACGACGTTGGTCACGTCGACCGGCGTGGCATTGGGTGGCATCACCTCCGGCATCGTGACGCGCGTCGTCGACAGGCTCTGGTCTCCGACGGGAAGACCCTTCTTCGCTGCGCTCGCGTCGATCGCTGTCCGCCAGTCCGCAACGTTCACGATCTCGATGGCGATGGCGCCCTCGGGACACGCCGCCACACAGGCAGGGGTCTGACCGGTCGACAAGCGGCCATGACACATGTCGCACTTGCCCACCACGCCGCGCTCGGGGTTGTACTGCGGCACCCCGTAGGAACAGTTCCAGGTGCAGTACTGACAGCCGATGCACGCGTCCGCGCTATGGCGAACGATGCCGGTCGCCGGATCTTTCGAGTAGGCGTCGACCGGGCATCCCTGCAGGCACGTGGGCTCGAGGCAGTGGTTGCACCCCATCGAGAGGTACGACCGCGAGGTCATCGGGAACCAGCCGCCTTCGATCTCGCGCACGCGCCGCCAGTTGATCGAGGCGGGGTTGCCGTTCTGCTCGTTGCACGCCACGACGCAGCACTTGCAGCCGATGCACTTCCCCATGTCGACGTGAAAGCGATACTGCTCGCCCTGGGCGGGCGCCCGCTGCGGCATGCGGCTCTCGCTCGGCGTCGGCAGCACGCGCAGCATCTGACCGCTTCGCCTGGTCAAGGCGAACGTCGGGTCGTCCTCTCTTACACGTGTCAGCAGCGGCAGCGTCGACATCCAGGCCACTCCACACCAGCGCGAGAGCTCGTCATGGAGCGCAGGAAG
>JAICEG010000403.1 GCA_025924295.1 Vicinamibacteria bacterium | reverse complement strand
CGCAGCCGCAGGTGAACAAGAACCGCAAGGTCGGCGTGCAGGGCTACTGCATGGGCGGTCCGATGTCGTTTCATACGGCATCAGCGATGCCCGACCGCATCGGCGCCGTCGCGTCGTTCCACGGCGGCGGCCTCGTCAACGACGCGAGCGGTCCGAACAGTCCGCATCTGCTGGCGGCGGCCACGAAGGCGGCGTTCCTCATTGCCATCGCCGAGACCGACGACAAGCAGCGGCCGCAGGACAAGACGGTGTTGAAGGAAACGTTCGACAAGGCCAAGCTGGCAGCGGAGATCGAGGTGTACCAGGCCGCGCACGGCTGGTGCCCACCGGATACGCAGGTCTACAGCGAGCCAGCGGCGGAGCGAGCGTGGAGCCGCCTGCTCGCTTTGTACGGGAAGGCGCTGGCCTAAGCAGATACGCTGCAGAGGAGATGCAGGTCTCCTTTGCAGCGTCGTCCGGCACATCGAGCGATGGCCCACGCCGACTTCGCGCGCTGGACGACAACGATCACGGCCTCGTACCTGCTGGCGACCGCCGTGCTCATGGCCACCTCCGCCGCCCCAGGACGCCTCTGGTTGATGACCGCACATGTCCTGCTAGCCGCGGCCCTCGTGTGGCTGAGACGAACTCCGTCGCGACCCCTGCTTCGATTCCTGCGCGACTGGCACCCGATTCTGCTGTTTCCCCTTCTCTACAAGGAAGTCGCAGTGCTCGGTGCTGCGGTCGGCAATTGGACGCTGACGGCAACGATTCCGGTACTCGAGGCAATGCTTTTCGGTGGACAGCCAAGTATGTATCTGAGCCAGCGCTGGCCGTTCGTGCCGCTCTCCGAGTACCTCCACTTCTGCTACCTCGCCTATGTCGTCGTCATCCCCGCAGTTGCGGGTTATTGGTATCTCGGAAATCGGCGCGGCGCGTTTGGCGAACTGGTGTTCACGTTGTCCGTCGTGATGTTCGCAAGCTATCTCGTCTTCATCGTGCTGCCAGTCGATAGCCCCTATTACCTGTCCGCACGGCTCGCGCCGCCTCTATCGGACCACTTCTTCTTCACACTCGTGCACGAGGTGTCGGGACGTGGCGGGGCCAGAGGCGGCGCGTTCCCAAGCGCGCACGTGTCGGGAGCCATCGTGGTACTGCTCGTCGCCTGGCGTCATCAGCGGCGACTTGCCGTGCTCCTTGCCCCGATCATCGCGGGCGTCGTGCTCGCGACAGTCTATGGCCGCTTCCACTACGCCATCGACTCGCTCGCGGGATTGCTTGTCGGCGTGGTCGCTGTCTGGGGATGCAGGCGAGTCAGCGATTATCGACGTCGGGAGTCTGGATCCTTCGCGTGCTAGAAGAGCCGCTCGAGTCACTGTCGAGGGCGGGTTGCGGCTGAGCGGTACCGTACTGCGCCCTGAGAGTCGTGATCCCGTTCCGGCAGCCCTGCTCATCAGCGGGTCGGGTCCGTTGGACCGCAACTCGAACATGCCAGGCCAAACGCTGAATATCGCGAGCGCACTGGCGTCACACCTGGCGCAGCACGGCATGGCATCGCTGCGCTTTGATCGAAGTCGGCGGTCAGGAGCTTCCAGCCCGATGGTTCCGTGAGTACATGCACTACGATCCCTTGGGTGACCTGAGGCTGATCGCGTGTCCGTTGCTGGCGATTACCGGCGGGAGCGATGTGCAAGTCGATCCGGGCGACGTCGATCGCATACGACGCACCGTTCACTGCGAGTTCACTGGCTACACGCCGGAACACCTGACGCACCTGCTCAGGATCGACGTTGGTCCGCCTGGGCTTCGAACCTACCCGGCCCAGATGCGCCGGCCCATGGACGCGGGGACGCTCGATGTGATTAGCGCGTGGCTCGGCCCACAACTGGATCGATGTGTGGCTGGCGAAAAGTCGATCTGAGGACCGGGAGAGCGGTCATGGCGCGACGAAGCTTTTCTGCAGTCGTGCGAGTTGCTCCGCAACCAATGAACGCGCGCGGCCAGCCGCGATACGCCGAGCGACGCCGCCAAACAGCCCGTCGAAGAGATCGATTCGCGTCCGGTTCAGGTAGACGACGTAGGTGGCGGGAGACGATCCCGAAGGGGCGCGCACGAGCAACGTCAGGCCGAGGGATGCGTCGAAGTAGTGCATCGCGTAGATTTGCTTCGACGCGATCGCAATGTTCACAGGTCCATCATCGACCGCCGGTGCGATTGCCACGTGCGTGATGCTGATGACTGGACGGCTGTGGACGCGTTCCTTGGACCAGTAGATGAAGTCCGACATTCCTTCGTCGGTGACCGCCGGATACGCGAGCAGATGCCGACGCAAGCGCGGGACGTACTTCCAGGTCGCGGTGTCGGCATCGACCAGCGACGCGAATTCGTGACCGACATTGAGGGGCGATGCGGTGTCCGCGTACGCCATGGCTGCTGCGGCTCCGACCTCGTGATAGCGAGTGACATAGTCTACGAGGAGCCGTCGAACCAGGTCGCTCGCCTTGACCGGCGCATCGGCGGCGCGCCAGTCGATCTCGCGCCGGATTCGTTCGATGCCGTCGGCTGAGAGCCGAAGCCCGCAATCCTCGACCCGGCACTCACGCAGCCGGTCGAGATCGCCATGTTCCACCGTGAGAGCGGCGACGTCTCGCTGCTGGGGCGGGTCGCTGAACGTCCCGATCTGCAGCACCCCGTCTGTGCGCTTGAAGTTGACGATGTCGCGAAGGCGCTCGACATAAGCCGCAGGCGTCGTCTGGATCCGGATGACGCCGAGCGTGGCGACCTCGCGACGATTCGTGACCCTGAGTGTGCGCGCTACGATCTGGCCGTCGTCGACGGCGCTGATATCGGCCGGCGACAGGTTGAAGGCTGTGGTCAGAAAGGCGCGCGCGGGATCGAGAGTCGAGCCACCGGGCACGGCCACCAGGCCGACGAGTGCAAACACGGATAGCGCGAGCCTCGCTCTCATGCGTCTGGTCAGGGAATCAGTGCGACGGGTATGCGCTTGCCCGCGACGCGCGTGACGGTCCGTGGCTCGCGCAGTGCCGGCATCGGAGCCGACACGAACAACCGCCTCGCCCATCGCGCCAGCCACCGCGCTCGTCTTGCCGATCGCTGGATTCGAGCGCTGTCGGTGGCGATGCCGGTGTTCGCATACATCTGGCGGTACAGCTTGGAAATCAGCACGAAGGCCACGCGTGATCGCAGGCTCTTCAAGAAGCCGGAGCGCTGCCACACGAGATTCAGCGAGTAGAAGCGATCCCAGACGTCCTGCGTGCGCGAGCGCAGTTCTTCTGCCGTCATCCGCGGATGTGGCGAATACACCCGTGGCCGGTGCTCTGGTGGAATCAACCAGTAGCGCGTCAGGGGCACACCATCGATTGCCGGTACGTCGGTGGCGTCGCGTTCCCACTTGGCGAAATCGATCGTTCCCGGAAGCGGCTGCAGCATGACGAACTGCGCAAACGAGATGCCGGCCCGCTGCGCAAGATCGGCGGTTGCCGCGAACGTGTCGGGCGTGTCCGAGGACAAGCCAAAAATGAACGAGCCGAGGACGTGCACGTCGGCATCCCTGAATGCCCGCAATCGCGTCACGAGATCTTCACCGGCTTCGTTGAAGTTCTTGAAGACCGCCTTCAGGCCTTCGGGAGTCACCGACTCGACGCCCACGAGCGCACCGCGGACACGTCCGCGGCGCATCGCCGCCAGAAACGCCGGATCCTCGGCGGCCTCCATGGTGATCTGCGTGTAAAAGACCATGTCATCCGGCAACTGCGCGAGGCGCTCCATCAGCTCGAAGCGCTCCTGCCGAATTCGTGTCAACGTGACCAGCTGGCTCTTGTCGGCGCGCCGGTCGGCCGCCGCGAGATCGGCCAGGGTGACGGGATAGAAGTTGTCGTCGGCCAGGACGATGAAGCGAAAGCCGAGGCGGCGGAGCTGTACGATCTCGCGAACGACCAGATTCACGTCGCGCTGCCGCGGCTTCTGACCGTCGGTCCGCCATACCGAACAGAACGAGCAGTGCTTCGGACAGCCACGCACGGTCTGCACCGAGGCCCACATGTAGCGGCCCGCGGGCAGCAGGTCCCATCGCGCCGGATAGAACGACTCGCCGTCGACCCGGCCTCCCGCGTAGAGCGGTTGCGGAGCTCCACGGTCGCAGTCGTCGAGCACTGCCGACCAGACGAGATCTCCATCGCCCGTCACCACGGCATGGGCGGCACCGTGCTCGCGTGCCTCGTCGGGGAACAGCGTCGCGTGGGTACCGCCGAAGATGACGAACGCGCCGCGTGCGCGGGCGGCCTGCCCGATGCGATATCCGCGCAGCGCATTTCCCGTGTGGATCCCGATCCCGACGACGTCACCCGGTTGAACGGAGTCTTCATCCAACGGTTCGAGCGTTTCATCCACGAGGAGCGGTGTTCCGTGACGCGCCGGTGTTGCCGCGGCGAGGACGTACTGCCATCGTGGGGTGATGACGGCGGTGCCGAAAGACACGTCGCTCGGGTTGACGAGATGGATGCGCATCGGTGTCCTCTAGAAGGAGCCGGCGACGCGGCGGCCGATTCGCGAGAAGAACCCGGCAGTCGCAACGCCGGCCTCCTTCGACTTCCGACCGATGGCGGTCCCACCGTCGGCCGATATTCGTGCGATCGCAGTTCCACCGTCTGCTGCCGCAATCCAGGGCGATCGACTGACCTCGACGGCCGCGTGCGGCAACTCGTGTGG
>JAICEG010000402.1 GCA_025924295.1 Vicinamibacteria bacterium | reverse complement strand
TCGGCGACCGGCAGGTCGGACGTGCCGGCGCAGGCCACGAGCACTATTCCATGGCCGCGCGAAATCTCTCCCTGGCTCAACGTGATCGCGCGCGCTTCACCATGGAAGGTTGCGGCGGGGACCACGTCGCGAACCGCGTCGAAGGCCTCGAGCGTTGTGCGCGTGATGAGCAGCGAATGTCCGGCTGAGACGATCCGTTCGGCGATAGCCGCGATCTGTGCGGGCGTCTTCCCTAATCCGAGGACAACCTCAGGGAACCCCTGCCGCAGGTGGCGATGCTGGTCGACACGAGCGAAGCCAAGATCTTCGAAGGGCGCAGCCCGAAGCGCGTCGAGGATCTGTGAGGCAGCTGTGCCGGTTTCAATCGCGCCTGCCGAGACTGCATCGAGCAGGCGCCGGAGTTCGGATTCGGTCATGGCTGGCATGTAAGAAATGGAAAAAGACCCCGGTTTTATTGAACTTTGAGCAACCCGACAATATAATCGGACTACATGCCTACACGGCACGATCCTGTCGCATGACCGCATCCGAAACGCTGATCCTCGGCACGTATTTCTTCGTCCTCGTCATTCTTGCTGTCTACGGCTGGCACAGGTACTACCTTGTGTACCTGTACATGAAGAACAAAGGGAAGCAGCCGGTCCCCGCCGGGCCGATGGAAACGCTCCCGCCCGTCACGATCCAGCTCCCGATCTACAACGAGATGTACGTCGCGGATCGGCTCATCGATGCCGTCTGCCAGATCGAATATCCGCGGGAGCTGCTGGAAATCCAGGTCCTGGACGACTCGACCGACGAGACGCGCAGTGTGGCCGAACAGGCCGTGCGGCGCAATGCCGCCAAAGGGATCGACATCACCTATCTTCACCGGACTGATCGCACGGGCTACAAGGCCGGTGCGCTGGAAGCCGGCATGAAGGTCGCCAAAGGCGAGTTCATCGCGATCTTCGATGCGGACTTCATCCCGACGCCGGATTTCCTGACTCGCACGGTGCCGTTCTTCGTCGACCCGGCGATCGCAATGGTCCAGGCGCGCTGGGGACACATCAACCAGGAATACTCGCTGCTGACGAAGATCCAGGCGATCTTGCTCGATGGCCACTTCGTGCTCGAGCATGGCGGACGGAACCGCGCCGGGTTCTTCTTCAACTTCAACGGCACGGCCGGTATCTGGCGGCGTCGCGCCATCGTCGATGCCGGCGGTTGGCAGCACGACACGCTGACCGAGGATCTCGATCTCAGCTATCGCGCGCAGCTGTGCGGCTGGAAGTTCCTGTTCCTGCCCGACCTCGTCTCGCCCGCGGAAGTGCCGGTCGAGATGAACTCGTTCAAGTCGCAGCAGCACCGCTGGGCCAAGGGCTCGGTGCAGACGTGCCGCAAGCTGCTGCCGCGCATCCTGCGTTCCTCGATGCCCTTCGGTGTGAAGGCGGAAGCGTTCTTCCACCTGACCGCGAATTTCAACTACCCGCTGATGTGCGTGCTGTCGGTGCTGATGGCACCGGCGATGGTCATTCGCTACAACATGGGTTGGTACGAGATGCTGCTGATCGACGTGCCGCTGTTCTTCGCGGCAACGGCGTCGGTGGCCAACTTCTATCTCGTATGTCAGCGCGAGCTGCATGCCGACTGGGTGACGCGCATCAAGTATCTGCCCTTCCTCATGTCGATCGGGATCGGCCTCGCCGTCAACAACACGAGGGCGGTGTTCGAAGCGGTCTTCAATCGCCAGAGCGAGTTCGCGCGCACCCCGAAGTACCGCATCGAGGTGGCCGCCGACGAGTGGATCAGCAAGAAGTATCGGCAGAGCTTCGTCGTCCAGCCGATGATCGAGCTGGCGCTCGGTCTCTACTTCACGGCGACGGTGTTCTACGCGCTCGCCAACGGTATCTTCGGTACTCTCCCGTTCCTGGTGCTCTTCCAGGTCGGATTCCTCTACACGGGCCTGCTCTCGATCATCCAGCAGTACGCCGGAGAGATGGTCTTCAAGTCGGTCGCGGAAGAAGAGCTCTAACGACGTTCACAATCCCAGGTTCTCGCGTAGCTGTCGCGATTGCCGTCGCGACACGGGAATCTCCATCCTGTTCTTCAAGCGAATGATGTAGCTGTCGTCCGGCGCGGTTTCGACCGACTCGATGAACCGCAGATTGACGATGTGCTGACGGCTTGCGCGAAAGAAGAGCGCGGGATCCAGTCTGGCCTCGAGTGAATTGAGCGAGACGCGAATCAGCGGCCGATTGCCTCCGAAGTAGGCGCGCGCGTAGTTGCCTTCGACCTCGAAGAGCGCGATGTCGGCCCATGGCACGATCCAGCAGCGTTCGCCGTCGCGCAGAAATACTCGTTCCGATGACGGACCCGGCCGCTCCGTCCGGCCAGGCGTCAGCACCGCGCGCGCTTTCTCCAGCACCGCGGTCAATCGATCGGTCCGAATCGGTTTCATCAGGTAGTCGAAGGCGTTGACCTCGAAGGCGCGCACCGCGTATTCGTCGAATGCCGTGGTGAACACGACCAGCGGGACGCGATCGAGCCGTTCGAGCACATCGAATCCAGAGCCGCCCGGCATCTGGATGTCGAGAAAGACGAGGTCTATCGACGGATCCGCGAGACGAGCCACGGCGTCGTCTGCATTGACTGCCTCGCCAACGATCGTGACGTCGGCGTGCGAGGCGAGCAGCCGCCGCAGTTCCTGGCGTGCCAGTCGTTCGTCGTCAACCAGCAACGCGTTCATGAGCAGGCTCGAAAGGAAGTGTGACAGTCGCAACGGTCTCGCCGCTGGCATCGGTCAGCGAGAATGAGGCGAGATCGTCGTAGAGGAGGCGGAGCCTTGCCATCGTGTTGCGCAGCCCGTGTCCGGCATCGTTGTGTCCCTGCCGGATCGTGCCCGTATTGGACACGGTAATCGTCACGCGGTGGCCATCGATCGCTGCGCGCACGCGCACCACACCGCCTTGCGGGAGAATGCCGACGCCATGCTTGACGGCGTTCTCAACCAGGGTCTGCACGAGCATCGGAGGCACGCGCGCCGCGAGTGCTGCGGGATCCAGCATCCGCTCGACGCGCAGACGATCCTCGAAGCGCACCCGCTCGAGCGACACGTACTCATCGACGATCGCCAGTTCTTCGGCGAGGCTGACCGTGTGCGTGCGGTCCGACTGCAGCGAATATCGCAGCAGGTCGGAGAGGCTGGTGACCATTGCCGTTGCCCGTTCCGGGTTCTCCACGATCAGCGCCCGCAGCGAGTTCAGGCAGTTGAACAGGAAGTGCGGGTTCACCTGCGCGCGCAGCATGTCGAGCTGGGCGTCACGCGCGTCGAGTGTCAACTCGAGCTCGCGCTGGTCACGCTTCCTGCGGGCGTGGAGCGCGAAGTAGATCAGGAGCCAGCCGTTGAACGCCCACAGGAAGGTGACGAACATCCAGGACGCGCCAGTCCGGTCGAATCCTTCGTTGCCGGGAGTGAGGCGCGCGACGACGACCACGAGCGCCGCCACGCCGGTGGCCAGCACGAAGGCGGCGGCGATCGCGCGCGGCAGCCGCGCACGCGCCGGAAGGTTCATCCAGCCTCGCCGGTACATCCAGCTTCGAAGGGCATGTGTGAGTGCCGGGCACAGCAACCCGTCGATGACAACGATGCTGAGTACGACCTCCCATCGCACAGTCGCGAAGACGAAGTAGAAGGCGAGTGTGTACAGAACGAAGCTGCCCCAGCCGGCCGCCTGACAGACCCAGTACAGGCGACCGGGCAGCGGGGCGGGCGGATTCTTCATCTGCATTCGATCGCTCATTGGAGCTCCAACGTCGGGTCCGGCTAAAGCCGGACACCACGCGCCATCCGGTTAAAGCCGGACACTACTTACCGTCGAAGCCCCGGCTCGAGGTTGCTGCCATCGGGTTCGCCAGAAACGCGTCGAGCTGACCGAAGAACCACTGCGGATCGTCCCACATCATGAAGTGGCGCGCGGTGTCATGCAACGCGAAGCGCAGGCGTGGAAGGCTGGCGAACTGTTCGGCGAACGACTGCAGGAAAGCCTCTTTCGGGACGACGATCTTGTTCGCCGCGAGCTGGTCGTGCCAGCCGCGCCAGGTCGCGAGCACGAGCGCCGGCGACGAGATCCGCGCGATCTCTTGCCGCAGATCGACACTGTAGGCGTCCGCAAGCGCGCGGATCAGCGTCTGGCGATCGGTGGTCGCGCTCCACCTGGCCAATGTGTCCGCATCGCTGGCGCTCGTCACCATGTAGCGGGTGCTCACGCCCGACTTCGCATAGGCATCCCACTGCTCCTGGGTCATCTTCGACATGTAGGCCTCCATCCTTGCGACCGCCGGGCGTGCCTCGTCGAGGTTCTTCACCTGCATGTTTGGCCCGGCGAGGAAGGGCATGGCATCGACGATGACGAGGGGGCCGACGAGGTCGGGATGATCCGCGGCCAGCGCCATCGCGAGCATGCCTCCGAGGCTGTGGCCGATCACGATGGGTCGATCGAGACGATGCTGGCGGATGTATTCAGCGAGATCGCGCCGAACGGTCGAAAAGAGAGGGCCGTCGATTGGTGGCGTGCCAGCGAAGCCAGCGAGCGTGAGTACGTGGCACGTGAATCGGCCGGCCAGGTGCGCGACGGTGGTCGTCCACGTCGCGCCGGAGGAGGCGAGTCCTGGAATCAGCAGGATCGGGCGCCCGGTACCGCTCACCTGAACCTGAAACGACGAGGCCTGCC
>JAICEG010000401.1 GCA_025924295.1 Vicinamibacteria bacterium | reverse complement strand
CGGAACTCATCCGTCACTGCTCGCGCGGATGGCGCCTATCGACCGTGAATCACACCGAGAGGCCAAGCCGCCTGGCGGCGACGAAGACGGCGTCCTCGGCCATCGCTGGCCGGTATCCCTGGATGACGAGACGTTCGGTCCGCGCGTTGCTAACGTTGTAGTCGTCAGTGGGGAAGTCTCTCGTTCAGGAGTGGTAGATGGGTGGGAACAACTCGAACCTCTCGCTCGGCCAGCAGGTGGTGATTTGGGCGCAGGGCAAAGTGGGCAAAAAGGTTGGCAAGGGCGAGTGCTGGGACCTGGCGGAGGCTGCGCTGAAACAGGCAGGAGCGCAGACGTCGAACGAGCTGGGACCGATGGGTGACGACGCCGACTACGTCTGGGGCGATTCACTCGCCATCAAGGACGTGGAGCCGGGCGATGTCCTGCAGTTTCGCGACTACGAGGTGAAGACCACGACGGTGACGAAGTACGTGTGGGACGACGGCTCCACGGAAACGATCGAAAGCGAGGACATCGCGGAGCGCGGGCATCACACCGCGATCGTCAACGGCATGCCCGACTCGAACGGCGTGGTGAACACACTCGACCAGCACGTCAAGCCGCTGGGAAAAGTCGTTCAGAACAAGAGGCTCCACACGCGCAACCTGCCGGCCGCGACCCGCAGCTCGACGTCCAAGAGAAAGCATCCCGGGACAAAGAAGCTGGAGTCGGTGAAGGTCAAGACGACCGTGACGGTCGAGGTCAGCGGGCAGGTCTGGGCGTATCGGCCGAAGGCCAGGCCCTAGCGAGCCGTTAAGATAACGCCGGAGGGAGAGTCCATGGCCGGTGTGATGAGCAAGGACGTCATCAAGGGCTTCCTGCAGGCCCTGGCGCCCTTTTCAGAACTGTCGGCGCCCGAACTCGAGACGCTCGCGGCCGGGGCCCGCTCGGTCACCGTCAAGAAGGGCGCTCGCGTGTTCGAGGAGGGGTCGCCCGCCGACTGCTGCCTGGTGTTGACGTCAGGCCGGGCCAAGATCGTATTGAGCGGCGACAACGGCTCCGAGATCCTCCTCCGCATCATCAAGCCGGTCAGCCTGGTTGGCGAAGTGGCGCTGCTCGATCGTTCGACCCGTTCGGCATCGCTGGTCGCGATGGAGAGCTGCCACTTCATTCGCATTTCGGCGGCCCTGTTCGAGCAGATGCGGCGGAATGCCGCATTCGAGTGGCGCATGGTCGCGCGGGTTGCGTCGATGCTGCGCGACGCCGGCGATCACGTGCGCGGTGTGTCGACGTTTCCAGCCGTCACGCGCGTGGCGTGGTGCCTGGGCCGTCTCGCGCGCCAGGAAGGACGCTTCGAGGGCACCACGGTCGTCATTCCAAAGCTGGCGCACCACGAGCTCGCCGAGATGACCGGTTGCTCACGTGAAACGGTGAGTCGCGCGCTCAGCACACTACGGCGCAAGAAGTACGTGACCTGGGACGACCACACCGTCCGGCTCGAGATGGGTGGACTGCAGCGGCTGCTCGGAGGGCAACTCGAGACGACCGCGAACCTGGCGTATACGCTCGGGCCGCTCGGATTGGGTTAGCCGGTCGGCCCCGCCGATCGATCGGGCGCGGAGCCACGATGGCCCCGCGCTCGATGCTCTCCTACCATGTGAACGCGTATCCCCTGTTCAGTCCGCCCGGATACCACACCCTGATCGGAGTCGGCTGCCCCGGCACCGCCTCGCCCAGATCGACGAAGCGTTTGCTGGCGTCTCGATTCGGCCGTCGCACTTCGTGGGTATACCCCATGAAGCGCACGGCAGATCGGTTCGCGTCTCTGACTCGGACGATGTTCGCCGAGTTGTCGACGCTCGCGCGTTCGAAGATGTACTCCCCGGCAGGAAGGGTCACGCCGGGAAGCGCCGTCGGCTGGCTGAACGTCAAACGGTCTCCCGCTGCCGCCGCCGCGCTTTCGTGCGTCCCCGATCCGGCCGCCACGATGGCAAGTGCCAGGATAGCCAGTGCGCGCCGGCGTCCCCGTCCGGGTCTGTTGCAAACTACCATCGCTCACCTCCTTGTTGTGAACAAGTTGAGCGTAGAGGGTCGTGCGCGCGTGGTCTGTGACGGTTGGCATGCCGCAGGGGTGATTGTTGTCACACGTCAGGTGGACGTGTGCCGAGGGCGCAGTATGAGGTGTCGGCCACGACTGCCGATCATTCGTCTGACCACTTGTATGAACGCGCGATCGGGTGCGGCCCGAACACTGATCCTCGCTTGTCTGATTCCGTTCCTGCTCGCGGTCGATGCCGGCGCGCAATTCGGTGTGCCTTTCGCGCGATACCGCACCTTCGAGACGGCGCACTTCATCCTGACCTTCGAGGTCGGGCTGGAAGACTACGCACGGCGGGCGGCAGCGCGCGCCGAGGCGGCGCATGTGCTGCTCGTGCGTGCCTATGGTGCAACTCCACGTGGCAAGATTCGCCTGGTCATCGTCGACCAGGGAGACATCTTCAACGGTTCGGCGACGCCGGTTCCAACGAACCGGATCATTGCGTTCGCGCACACGCCGGTCGAGAACGATCTCTTCTTCACCGACGACCCGGTTGAACTGCTGGTGACCCACGAGCTCGCACACGTCTTCCATCTCGACGAGGCGCGCAGTGGATGGCGCGTGCTGCGCGGGGTGTTTGGCCGCGGCGAGCTGACATTTCCACATCTCTTCGACGGCAGCTACCTGATCGAGGGGCTGGCGACGTTCTACGAGTCGCGGCTGACCGATGGCGGGCGCGTGCGCGGCGCGCGGTTCGCCGAGACATTGCGTGCGTTCCTGCTCGAGACGGATGGCCCGCACCTGGACGAAGCAGAATCGGACCCCGGTGCCTGGCCGCTCGACCGTCATTACACGTTCGGCGGTCTCTTCCTCGAGCATGTGGCCACTCGCTACGGGGGCGAGACCGCGCCGGCATGGATGGCGCGTCGCGCCGGCAGCTTTCGATCGATCTTTTCGCGCGGGGCGCGGGTTGGAGAGGCGTTCGGCGGCCGCAGCCTCTCGCAGGAATGGGACGACTGGATCGCCTCCGAACGCAGCGAGGCTCTTCGTTTCCGCGATCGGCTTCGTCACAGCGCGCCGGGACTGGTTCAGACGACCCGTGTCTGCGACGTGGCGCATCAGACGTCGTTTCCGCGCGTGTCGCCTGATGGATCGGCCATTGCGTTTCTCTCGACAGACGAGGGACGCAAACCGCTCGGTCTCTACGTTGCCGATCTCGAGACATGCGCAGGACGACGGATCATCCGCATCGACAGTGCACATCCGCTCGCGTGGACTCCGGATGGCCGATCGATCGTCTTCTCGCAGCTCACGCTCGTCGACAATGCTCGCCTCTTCGCCGATCTGTTCCGCGTCGACGTCGCCTCGGGCGTTGTCACCAGGCTCACGCGCGAGGCGCGGGTCACGTCACCCGATGTACACCCATCCGGGCGCATGGTCGCGGCCGTGCAGTACGACGGCGAGCGAAGCCGGTTGGTGACGGTCGATGTCCAGTCCGCAACGATCTCCCCGCTCACTGAGTTTGCGACTCAGACCGCGTGGGGACCTGCGCGATGGTCTCCCGACGGGACGAGGCTCGCAGCCGTCCGCTTCACGCGCGGCGTCTCGCTCGATCTCGTACTGCTCGCCGCGGACGGACGGCTGCTTCAGGTGCTGACCGACGATCGCGCCCTCGAAGGGGCTCCGGAGTGGGATGCCAGCGCCCCGGCAGGAACCGGTCGCCTGTTCTTCACGTCCGATCGCACCGGGCTGCGCGAGCTCTACGGCATGGAGATCGAAGGTGATGCCAACCCGCGCCTCTATCTGATGGCTCGTGTTCCGACCGGATTTCACGAGGTCACCGTCGTGCCGATGCCGCAAGGATCGGGCAGCGCGCGGACGACGATCGTGGCAACGGTGACGCATGCGGACGGACGTCACCTCGAGAGGCTCGAGATCGATCGCTCAGCCTGGGTTGCCGCGCCTGCACCCGCTGCTCAGTACGTGCAACGGGCAGGTGGTCCTGAATCGCCACCAGCCCCGATCGATGCGACCACTCCAGTGTCGTATTCAGCCGCGCGCGACTTGCTGCCGACGGGCTGGTCGCCGGTGTTCGAGGCCGTCGAGGAACTCGGCGTATTTGCCGGCGTCGCGACCGGCGGCGTCGACGTGATCGGCCGGCACGCATGGCAGGGAAACGCGGCGTACGGGCCCGATGGCCGAATGACTGGATCGGCGAGCTACGTCTATCGCCGGTTCCCTCGCGCACAGCTGTTCGGTCAGGTCGCCTCGACATGGCGGCTCGAGCAGCGCTTCGAATCAGAAGACGGCGAGTTGCTGCGGCTGGAGCGCAAGCGCTCCGCGTCGGTCGGCGTCGCATTCCCCTGGGAGACACTCCGGCGGTTCACGCTCGTCAGCGCCACCCTCGAGATCGAAGATCGCTATCACGAGAACGCCGGCGACGCTGGCGCAATCGGCGCCGCCGATCCGATCGAGCAGGAGCCGACGCTCATCGGCGGAGGCCTGGGCGTGAGCTTCGGCAACGCGCAGGCAGGGCTGCGCTCCATCTCGAGGCAGGACGGTGTGCGCATGGCCGCGTCAATCGATTACCTCAAGGCGCCGGACGAGGACAGCTGGCGGTCGGGTTGGGAAGTCGTGTCATCTGTATATCGATAGTTTCCGTCGTGGTAGACCTCGTGACGTCTTGTGCTTGATGCAAAAGTGGTCATTGCTTAACTGATTGGGCCGGCTTAAGTTCGACTG
>JAICEG010000400.1 GCA_025924295.1 Vicinamibacteria bacterium | reverse complement strand
CTGGTCGCGCGGCAGGAGGCCGGAGATCGCGAAGAAGCACGTCTGCATGATCGTGTTGATGCGCGTCCCCATGCCGGCGCGTTTTGCCAGGTCGTACGCGTCGATGGCAAAGAAGCGGACCCGCCTCTCGATGATCTGCTCCTGCAGCTCTCGCGGCAGGTGATCCCACACGGCCCCGGCGTCGAACGGCGCGTTCTGCAGGAACGCCGCGCCCGGAGCTGCATGCTCGAGCACGTCGATCTTGTCCACGAACTCGAACTGATGACAGGCGACGAAGCCGGCGCGGTCGATCAGGTACGCCGACCTGATCGGCTTCGCGCTCGTGCGCAAGTGCGAAACGGTGATCGCTCCCGACTTCTTCGAGTCGTAGACGAAGTATCCCTGCGCGTAGAGATCCGTTTCCTGGCCGACGATCTTGATCGAGTTCTTGTTGGCGCCCACGGTCCCGTCGGCGCCAAGCCCGTAGAACAGCGACGCCGAGACATCCTCCGCCTCGGTTCGAAACGACGGATCCCACGCGAGCGACGTGTGCGTCACGTCGTCGACGATGCCGATGGTAAAGTGGCGCCGGGGCGCGTCCTTTGCCATCTCGTCGAACACGCTCTTGACCATCGCCGGCGTGAACTCTTTCGACGACAGACCGTAGCGGCCGGCGATGACTCGCGGCGGAGCCGCGCACGGAAGCCGGCCTTCAGCGTGTGCCTCCGCGAGCGCGGCGATGACGTCGAGATACAGCGGATCACCAATGGCGCCAGGCTCCTTGGTCCGATCGAGCACCGCCAAGTTGCGGACCGACGAAGGCAGCGCGGCCAGGAAGGCGGCGCTGACGAAGGGCCGGTACAGCCGCA
Source organism: Vicinamibacteria bacterium (assembly GCA_025924295.1). Classification (GTDB taxonomy): domain Bacteria; phylum Acidobacteriota; class Vicinamibacteria; order Vicinamibacterales; family UBA2999; genus Gp6-AA40. Next base: position 3,911 of record JAICEG010000400.1, on the reverse strand, counting down.
CCTTCAGGACGCCGACCTTCCCGCCTCCGGCGATCATGTGCTCGACGGCCTCGTGTGCCGTGTCGGCACCGGATCCCATGATGACGATCACGTGCTCGGCCGCGGGATCCCCGACGTACTCGAACAGGCTGTAGCGGCGGCCCGTCAGCTCGCCGAGCCTCTGCATGGTGCGCTCGACGGCGGCCGGGCACTCGTCGTAGAACCGGTTGGCCGCTTCGCGCGCCTGGAAGAACACGTCGGGATTCTGGGCGGTTCCGCGAATCACCGGGCGATCGGGCGTGAGCCCGCGCTGACGATGCGCGAAGATCGACGGCTCCGCGATCAGCGCCCGCAAGTCGTCGTCGGCGAGCTCCTCGATCTTCGCGACTTCGTGCGAGGTCCTGAAGCCGTCGAAGAAGTGCAGGAACGGAATGCGCGTCTCGAGCGTCGCGGCATGCGCCACGGCGGCCATGTCGTGTGCTTCCTGTACCGAGTTCGAGCACAGGAGCGCGAATCCAGTCTGGCGGCACGCCATGACGTCCGAGTGATCACCGAAGATCGACAACGCATGCGTGGCGAGGGTGCGCGCCGCCACGTGCATCGTGAAGGGCGTGAGCTCGCCCGCGATCTTGTACATGTTGGGAATCATCAGCAGCAGGCCCTGCGACGCCGTGAAGGTCGTCGCGAGCGAGCCTGCCTGCAGCGCGCCATGGACTGCGCCGGCGGCGCCGGCTTCCGATTGCATCTCCGCCAACTCGGGGACGGCTCCCCAGAGGTTCGGGTTCTTGCGGCTGGACCACTCGTCGCAGAGCTCGGCCATCGGACTGCTGGGCGTGATCGGGTAGATGGCGATCGTCTCGCTCGCCCGATACGCGACCGACGCGGCCGCTTCGTTTCCGTCGACCGTGATCCGGCGCCTGCTCGTCATGGCTGGTCCTCCGGATGTGTTACGGCGTCTCGATTTGCGTGTGGCAGAGCTCGCATTCGGCGCTGATGGTGGAACCATCCGCCGCGGTGTGCGAGTCGTCGTGGCAGCGGAAGCAGCCGGTCGACGTGAAGTGGCCCCGGTTCGTGGGATAGGAGCCGAACGAGACCATCATCGAGGGGAACACGTTGCGGCGATACACATCCTGTAGCCCGGTGACGCTGCGCGACAGCGCCTGCTGATCGACCGAGCCCCCTTGCGATTGATAGAAGCTCCGCAAGCCGCTTTCGATGGCGCTCATCGCGTCGTCCTGGCTGGCATACGTCGCCGTGACCAGCCGGACCCCTTCGCGCCGCACGAACGGAAGCTCGCGCGCAACCTGTGCCGCGGCGATCGCCCGATCCACGGCCTGCTCGGCAGTCGGGGAGATCGGATGTCCAATGGTGTTATGGCAGTCGCGGCAGTCCATCGTCCGCGCAGTGCCGCTCTTGATCGTCTCGTCGGTCGTGTCTGCTGCGCGATATTCCTTGACCTGCCCGCTCGCGTTGGTGACCTTCACGTAGGGGATCGTTTCGCGCGTAGCGTCGGTCGCGACGTACTCGACGCGATTGGCAGGATCGGCGTGCCAGTGGATCGAGCGGGTTGATTTCGGCGACGTGCCCATATGCATCTGCATCACGGTCGTCGTCTCGGAGTTCGTCTCGTCGTCGGAGAACTCGCGGAACGTGCGGATCCGATCGGGAACGGTATGGCCTGGAGTGTGGCAATTGAGGCAGGTCTGCGCCACCGGGGGCAGGTCGCCACCCGGAGGGATCGGCTTCGGAACCGAGTTGGTCATCACGTGCACGAGCTGGCGCACACCGGCCATCTTGGCGTGGACGAATCCAGCCGCACCTTCCCCAACGTGGCAATTGACGCATGCCACCCGCGAATGTGAGGCCGCCTGCCAGGCCGTGAACTGCGGATGCATCGGCGTGTGACACACCTGACCGCAGAAGGTGGGCGACTCCATCCAGTGCAGGCTGCCGTAGCCAGCCAGCAGCACGATGACGATGTTGACGGCGGTGAGCGCCGTGATGAGCAGAGCGGTCCGGCGAACGCTGGCGCGCCGGAAGTCGAAGACCGGCCAATCGGTGGGAGCGGCTGGATCGCGCAGCAGCTTGCGTTGCTGAAGCCGCATCCCGACCGGGATGAGAAGCAGTCCCAGCACGAAGAGAACCGGGATCGCGACGAACACGACGAGCCCGGCGTAGGGGTTGTTGAACAGCCCCGCCAGCACCGCGATTCCGAGCGCGATGAACGCGACGGCCGACGCAGTGGTGATGAGCGCCCCGGCTATCGCGAGCGGATGGCGCGCGAGCGCCTCACGTCCTGCCACGACGCTGCCCTACTTCAGGCTCTGCATGTACGCGACGAGCGCATCGATATCGGCGGCCGGGAGCTTGGCGTACCGATCGGGCATCGGCGGCTTGCCCGTCGCCTTGGTCTTCGTGGCCATGGCCTTCGGCGTCACGATCCACGCCCGGATGTCAGCAGCGGACAGTTTCTTCCCGACGCCGTCGAGTGTGTTGGTCTTGTACCCTTTGCCACCGATGTTGTGACACCCCTGACACTTCTGGGCGGTATAGACCTGCTGCCCGCGCTTGGCGTCCTGTCCCGCCATCGCGAGCGATGGCAACATCAGGGCGCTGACCGCCGCGGCAACTGCAAGAGTCCTTTTCGTCAACCTGTTCGGCATGGAGCCTCCAACGAGATCACCAGAAGTATCTCGCACCAACCACGAAGGAATGCGCAGTATACGGGCGATAGACGTAGCCGAGTACCAACGAGCTCGGCTGAGCGATGCCATTGACCACGGTGGGGTCGAAGGCAAAGTCGTAGACGCGGAATGGTTCATACAGATACGAGAGCGTCGCGACCCACTGGCTGGTCAGCTTGTGCCTGACGTCGAGATGAAACTGCTGCAGCTTGTTGTAGACGTTGGGAAGCTGGTTCGGCGGCGTCAGCGGGCTGCCGGGAGGAATCGCATAGAAGTAGGTACCCTCCGCGTAGCTGTAGTCGTACGAGATCCTGGCTTCCGTGTTCTGCCGGAAGCGGGGCGGCGCGGCGTAGATCGAGAAGTAGTTCACGCGCTCCTTCGAGTCCACGGTCCAGTCGCGCAGCGGATCGTTTTCCTGGCCCGGGTTCGCGTTGCGCGACTGCTGGAAGCCCGAATAGCGCTCGTAGGTATACGAGGCGCCCGCGCGCCAGCCATCGGGCCGCTGCAGATCGGCCGACAGCGTGAACGTGTTGAACGTCGACTCCTGCAGGCCGAAGTAGCTGTCGTCGTAGTCGTCCTGGCCGGCACCCAGCGATGCGCTGAACATCCACAGGTCGTTGGGAAGGATGTCGACCTGCCCGGTGAACCGGTTGCGGCTGCGATTGGCCACGTCGTAATGCCGCAGCGCGGGCTGCTCGCCGATCTGGACCAGCAGCGCCTCGTCGAGCCCGGATCCATCGCGTCCCGACAGCTCGTACTCGGCGCGGAAGGTGACCCACTGCGTGCCGATCGCGTCGGCGGTCACGCGAAATACGTCTTCCCCCGTGCTCTCGAAGATGCGGAAGTCGTGGCCGCTATTGTTGCGGCCATAACCAACCGTCACGGCCACGGGCTGGTATCCGGTCCACGTCGCGTCGGCATCGAAGTTCGTCCGGTTGTGCGCGTAAGCCTCGGGTCCGCCGGTGGACGACGTCTTGATCGAGGTGTCGTAGTTGATGAACTCGGGAATCGGCGTCGCGGGAATCTGGTTGTCGTAGCCGTAATGCCGCACCCGCGCACTGAACCGCCAGTCGTCGATCGGGCGCGAGACCAGGTTCAGGTTGGTCGAGAAGATGCTCGCCTCGGCTTCGGCCGTGCTCCGCGGCAGCGCCAGCTGTGGGAGCGTTGCGTTGATCGTGAACGGCTGCAGCTCTTCGTTGTTGCTCCACGAACCGAACGAAACGAACCCGGTCAGCTGCGTGCGATGCT
>JAICEG010000399.1 GCA_025924295.1 Vicinamibacteria bacterium | reverse complement strand
TAGATACCGGCGTAGCTGCGATCCGGGATCATCGCCTTCATGTCGTGCAGCTTGCCGTCGGCACCCCACATCTGACCGGACGAGCGGATCGCCGCCGGCATGGAGGCGTCGATGATCACGTCGCTCGGGACGTGCAGGTTCGTGATCCCCTTGCTCGAATCGACCATCGCCAGTGGCGGGCGTGTCGCGTAGACCGCCTGCAGATCGGCTTCGATGGCGGCGCGCGTCTCGGCCGGCAGCGCCTGGATCTTCTTGTAGACGTCGCCGATGCCGTTGTCGGGATCGACGCCGAGCGAGTCGAACGCCGCGGCGTGCTTGTCGAACACGTCCTTGTAGTACGCGGTGACAGCGTGTCCGAACATGATCGGGTCGGACACCTTCATCATCGTCGCCTTGAGGTGCAGCGACAGCAGGACGCCTCTGCCCTTCGCGTCGGCGATCTCTCTGCCGAAGAACTCGGTCAGGGCGCGTGTGTTCATCATCGACGCGCCAATGACATCTCCTTCAGTGACGGCGACGCCTTCCTTGAGGACCGTGACCTTCCCGCTTGCATCCGTCAGCTCGATCGTCAGCTTGCCCGCTTGACTGATGACGGCCGACTGCTCGTTGGCATAGAAGTCACCACTGTCCATGCTCGAGACATGTGACCGGGAGCCATTGCTCCAGGCGCCCATCGAGTGCGGGTGCGACTTCGCGTACTCCTTCACCGATGTGGCTACACGGCGATCGGAATTGCCCTCGCGCAGGACGGGGTTGACGGCACTGCCAAGGACCCTGGCGTACTTGGCTCTGGTGGCCTTCTCCGCATCGTTCTGTGGGTCCTCCGGGTAATCGGGGACGGCGTATCCCTGTTTCTGCAGTTCCCTGATCGCCTCTTTCAGCTGCGGGATCGATGCGCTGATGTTGGGCAGCTTGATGATGTTGGCGTCCGGGGTCTTGGCGAGTGCACCCAGCTCGGCGAGATCGTCGCTCTGCCGCCGCTCGGGAGTCAGGCTCTCCGGAAAGCTGGCGAGGATCCGGCCGGCAAGCGAGATGTCGCGGGTCTCGACCACGATGCCGGCAGCCCGTGTGAAGGCCTGGACGATCGGCAGCAACGAGTACGTCGCGAGTGCTGGTGCTTCATCGGTGTGCGTGTAGATGATCTTGGCTGTGCTCATGTCTCTCCGGAAAGCCGATGGGAAGCTTTCATTGTCCTTCAATTCAGGTAACATTTCTGGTTTCCAGTAACCACGGAGACCGCAGTCATCGTGAGCGCCCCTCTTGTCGCCGTCATCATGGGTTCATCGTCCGACTGGGAGACGATGCAGCACGCCGTCGATGTGCTCGAACGTTTCGGCGTGCCCTATGAAAAACATATCGTTTCGGCGCATCGGACGCCGGTGTGGATGGCCGAATTCGCCACCGGAGCGGAGGCCCGCGGGATCGAGGTCCTGATTGCCGGTGCCGGTGGAGCTGCCCATCTGCCGGGCATGGTGGCCGCCCACTCTGTGCTTCCGGTCCTTGGCGTTCCCGTTCAGAGCGCAGCGCTCCAGGGGCTCGATTCCCTGCTGTCGATCGTCCAGATGCCGGGCGGCGTGCCGGTCGGCACGCTGGCGATCGGAAAGCCGGGCGCGACCAACGCCGGACTTCTGGCGGTGTCGATCCTCTCGAACTCGCGCCCTGAACTGCGCGAGAAGCTGCGGGCGTTTCGAACCGAGCAGACCGAGAAAGTCCGGCAGGATCGACTGCCATGATCACACCGTCCTCGTCTCGAACCGGCGTGTCGAATGCGCAGATCATCGCGCCGGGCGCGACGCTCGGGGTGCTCGGCAGCGGTCAGCTGGGGCGGATGTTCACGATCGCGGCGAGACGCATGGGGTACCGGGTCCATACGTTCTCGCCGGATCAGGACACACCGACTGGGCAGGTTGCCGATCGTGAGGTCACGGCGCCGTACGAGGATCTCGACGCGCTGCGTGCGTTCGCCAGGGACGTGTCGGTCGTGACCTTCGAGTTCGAGAACGTCCCCAGCGAGGCAGTGCACGCGCTCGACGGCATCGTGCCTGTTCGTCCCTCGGGCGCGGCGCTCTACACGGCGCAGCAGCGCGGACGCGAGAAAGCCTTCCTGTCAGAGCGCGGATTTCCTACCGTGCCGTTCGCGCGGGCGGCGACGCGGGCGGAACTGGAGGCGGGCGTTGCGAGTATCGGCACGCCGATCGTGCTCAAGTCAGTCGCCTTCGGTTACGACGGCAAGGGACAGCACAAGATCATGCGGCCGGGCGAGGCGGAGCGTGCGTGGAATGCGCTCGGCAAGAACGAGATCCTGATAGAGAAGTTCGTTTCTCTTCAGGCCGAGATCTCCGTCATCGCGGCACGCGGCCTGGATGGCGTCGTGGCGGAGTATCCGCCCTTCGAGAACCGGCACAGCAATCACATCCTCGATCTGACCACGGCCCCTGCCCTCGTGCCGGCACCGATCGCGGCGCGCGCGCGGGAGATCGCGCGGGCGATCCTCGAGGCACTGGATTATGTCGGAATCCTGTGCGTCGAGTTCTTCGTGACCACTGACGGCGATCTGCTCGTCAACGAGCTTGCGCCGCGACCGCACAACTCGGGTCACCTGACGTTCGACGCGGCCGTCACCAGCCAGTTCGAGCAGCAGGTGCGCGCCATCTGTGGCCTGCCGCTCGGCTCGACCGAGCTGCTCAGACCGGCGGCGATGGCGAATCTGCTCGGCGATCTCTGGTCGGAGGGCGAACCAAACTGGGCGGCTGCTTGCCGTTACCCAGACGTGAAGCTGCATCTCTACGGCAAGACGCAGCCGCGGCCGGGCCGGAAGATGGGCCACTTGACTGCGACAGCACGCACCGTTCAGGAAGCGCAGGACATCGTCGTCGCGGCGAGGGATGCCTTGCTTTCGTAGCCGCGATTTGTGATCTTCGATTTTGGATTATTGATTGGTTGTTGATTTGACGGTCGTCGATTGATGAGTTGACTAGCGCGTCGGCATTGCCGGCAGCTTCTCTTCCCCCGGATTGCTCTGGACTCCCAGAAGATTCAGCGCCATCGAGACCATCCGGTAGTTTGCCGCCGTAATCGTCGCGTCGATCATCAATCGGTCGTCATACTGCTGCTTCAGGGCGTTCCACGTCCGGTCCGAGACGACCGAGTCGCGATACATCTCGTCCACGAACCCGAGCAGGCTGGCCTCGAATGGATCCCAGCCCGGCGCATCCGGACCCATCGTGATTCGCTCGATCGGCACACCCATCTTGCGGGCCCCACCGACTGGTCCGACATGTTCCGACCACTCGTACTCGGACTGGGAGTTCCATCCGACACGCAGGATTAGCAGCTCCCGGTGGCGCGCACGACCGGTCTTGCCGAGCATCGAGATCTGATTGACGTACCCGGAGCCATTTCGCGCCTGGGCTAGCTGTGGGCACAGGTTGAACGTGCGAGGGTTGTTGGCGCCTGGACCGGGAAGGGGAACCGCTCGCGGCGCCTTCAGCGTGATCGTCTCGCGCGCTGGCACGTCCACTCTGTAAGCGATGTCCCTTGGCATCCGATCGGTTGCGGCAACATCATCGGGCTGGACGCCGAGCGTGTTGTAGAGGAGCGCGAGCGACGCGACATCGGCGACGGTCATCCCCGCATCCATCACGTTGCAGGTGTCGTAGCGCGCAGTCATCACGTTGTAGACCGAGTCGTTGACGAACGAATTTCGGAACAACTGGTCGGCCATTCGGAGCAGGTTGGCCTCGAACGGGTCCCAACCCGCAGCGCCCGGGCCCCGCGCGATCTTGCGGATCTCGTCGTCTGTCAGGCCGGACTGTCGCGCGAACGCCACCCGCTCGCGCCAGATGACGTCGCTGCCGTGCAGCCATGCCGTGCGCAAGATCAGCAGCTCGCGGATCCGTGGTGCGAGGCTGGAACCCTGCGTGACGTAGTTGTAGAGCGTCATCGTCCGGTCGACCAGATCCGGGACGTTCAAGAGCGTCCGGAAGCTGTTGCCCGGGCGAACGCCGGCAGGCAGGAACTTCGCGATTCGTTGTTTGTGCTCGTCGGTCCATTGCGCTTCCGGCAATGGCGAGATCCTGGGCTTCGTCAGCGCGACCGGCCGCGATCCTCCCGGCCGATCCGGCAGTGCCTCACTGCCCAGTCGCGCCGGCGGGAAGGCGAGTAGTATGAGCGACACCCCAATGAGCTGCCGCGCGTGCAAGATGTGCGGGAACGTGAGGCGCATGACCGCTCCTCTCGGTTGAAGCACGACATCGTGACGCCGTTCATAATCGGGCCGATCGACCGGACGATCAAGAACGGAGGAGACATGAGAGCTTGGGCCATGGAAAGGGCGATTGTGGCAATCGGCCTGGGACTTCCACTCCTGGCGACCGTCCTGGTGACCGCGCAGGGCGGCGGCCGTGGGGAACGGATCGCTGACGCCAAGCCGGGCGACGTCCGGGTCCTGGCGACCGCGGCGATCCGCATTCCGCTCGAGGCCGTTCGGGCGGAAGCGTCCAGGGCGATCGGCCACCCGCTGGTGATCGAGTACGGGTCCGCGCGTGGCAATCTGAAGGATTCGATCATGGCGGGGAACGCTTTTGAGGTGGCGCTGCTGCTCCCCGACGTGGACGAACAATTGCTGAAGGCGTCGAAGATCAAGGCTGCTGGTGTCGTCATTGCGAGGACGGATGTCGCGATTGGGCTGCGTGGCGACGCGACGCCGGATCTGAGCACGCCGGCGAAGGTCAAGACCGCGATGCTGAACGCGAAATCGTTGCGCTGGT
>JAICEG010000398.1 GCA_025924295.1 Vicinamibacteria bacterium | reverse complement strand
GCTCAAGAAGCGATTCATCATCGCGCCGCTCTCGAACGGCAATGTTTCCCTGATGACGAATCTCGCCAAGTTCGGAGGACTCCCCTGGGACGCGATCCTTGGAGCGGAGCTGGCGCGGCACTACAAGCCCGATCGCGAGGTTTATCAATCGGCTGCCGACATCCTCGACCTGAAGGTCGGCGAGATCATGATGGTGGCCGCTCACCTCGGCGACCTGCGGGCGGCGAAGGGCGTGGGCCTTCACACCGCGTTCGTGCCGAGACCGCTCGAGCTGGGCCCGGGCGCCAAGCCCGATCTGAAGCCGGACGCGACGGTCGATCTGACGGCGACCGATTTCAACGACCTCGCGCGTCGACTCGGCGTCTGACGTGGCCTTTTCCGTCGGTGTGATCTCTGACACGCACGGCCTGCTGCGACCGGAAGCCGTCGCGGCGCTGAGTGGTTCGGAGCTCATACTTCACGCCGGCGACGTCGGCGACCCTGAGATCCTGAAGAGCCTTCGCCAGATCGCGCCGACAGTTGCCGTGCGAGGAAACGTCGACACGGCCGCGTGGGCGCGCGTGCTGCCGATGACGGAGGTCGTCGAGGTCGAAAAGCTACACCTCTACATGCTTCACGACCTCTCGACTATCGACGTCGATCCGAAGGCGGCGGGATTTGCCGCGGTCATTTCGGGGCACACGCATCGGCCCATCGCCGAGATGCGCGGTGGTGTGTTGTATCTGAATCCAGGCAGCGCGGGGCCCCGTCGATTCTCGCTGCCGATTGCGGTGGCACGGCTGCGGATCGATGGAACGACGATCTCACACGAGATCGTAGAGCTACGACTCTAGTCCCTGGTCCTTCGTGCTTGGGGCTTGGTCCGTTCCTGGTCCTTCGTTCGTGGTCCCGCGTTCCAGGGACAACCGGTAAGGCTCAAGCCGGCTGACGACTACCCGTCATCGCCGCCGTCACGGCGCGTGTCATGTCCGCGGTGGTCGCGCGACCACCCAGATCCGGAGTCTTTACGCGTTCATCGGCCAGGACCGATTCGATGGCCGAGAGGATCCGGTCGTGCGCCGCGCGCTCGCCGAGGTGGTCGAGCATCATCGCCCCCGCCCAGATCGCTGCGATCGGGTTGGCGATCCCTTTTCCAGCGATGTCGGGCGCCGAGCCGTGAATCGGCTCGAACATCGATGGCGTCGTGCGATCGGGGTTGATGTTGCCGCCGGGCGCGACACCCAGGCTGCCCGAGATTGCCGAGCCGATGTCGGTGATGATGTCGCCGAACAGGTTGGACGCGACAATCACGTCGAGCGTCTGCGGATGCGTGACCATCCTGGCGCACAACGCGTCCACGTGGTACTTGCGGAGTTCGACCTCGGGGAACTCCTTCGCGACAGACGCGACGACTTCGTCCCACATCACCATCGCATGCTGCAGCGCGTTCGACTTCGTGGCGCTCGCCAGCATCTTGCGGGGTCGTGATGCCGCCAGCTTGAACGCGTAGCGCGCGATGCGTTCGATGCCATGCCGAGTGAAGACACCAGTCTGCTCAGCCACTTCCTGCGGTGTGCCACGATGCAGCCGTCCGCCGATACCGCAGTACTCGCCCTCGGAGTTCTCGCGCACGCAGATCATGTCGATGTCGGCCGCGCCGCGCCCGGCGAGCGGTGACGAGATGCCCGGCAGTAACCGCATCGGCCGCAGGTTGACCCACTGACCAAGGCGCTGCCGCAGTGGCAGGATCAACTCCCGCGCCGAGATGTGATCCGCCACGCGCGGGTCGCCGATCGCCCCCAGATAAATCGCATCGAACCTCATGAGTCGATCGACCCCGTCGAGGTCCATCATGCGACCGTGCTCGAGGTAGTAGTCGCATCCCCACGGGATCGGCGAGAACTCACAGCGGAAACCGCCTTGTTCGGCGGCAAGGTTGAGGACATCGATGGCGGCGGGAACGACTTCCTTGCCGATGCCGTCGCCGGCAATCACTGCAATGCGATAGTTCTTCATGTTTGTCTACAGCGTAGGCCGGGTCCTGCTCTGTGGACCCGGCGTTGAGGTCCTGTTCTGTGGACCCTGCAGCATCATCACACCGAGAAACGCCAGGGCCGCGGCTATGAGCCCGGATAGCGTAGGGTCCAGCCACGCGTAGCGTCCGGCAACCCCAAAGCGTACCACGAGCAGCACCACGACGCCTGCCGCAATGGCGGCCAGGGCCTCGGCTTGACCGGCGCGCCGCGAGTAGAGGCCGCCGAGCACCGGAACGAACAGGCTGACGCCGAGCAGCGAATAGAAGACGGTCATCGCCTGGACGATGGTGCCGAGGTAGATCGAAAGCAGGACGCCGAGTAGCCCTCCGGCAACAGCCGCGATGCGAGCCACCAGCAGCAGCTCGCCGTCCGATGCCGCAGGTTTCACGTGCTGTTGATAGAGATCCTTCGATACCGAGGTGGAGATCATGAAGAGGATCGCGTCGCAGGTGTCGACTTCGGTCGAAAACACCGCCGCAAGCGCCAGTGCCCCGATCCAGGCTGGCAGCAGTTGGGTGAGCACGGTCGGGAGGACGAGATCAGGCGCGACGTCCGGCGCCAGTGCGACGCGTCCGGTCATCCCGAGCAGCACCGGGAGAAACGCGAACAGCATCAGTGCCGCTCCATTGAGCGCCACGCCCAGTCTCAGCGCCCGCGCGCTTTCCGCACCGTACGACTTTTGAATCAGGCCCGGGGAAATCACGAATGCCGGTCCTGTAAGCGCGAGAAGCGTCCACCCCGACCCGGGGCCGGATGCGTGGGTGATGTCAGTGAAGGTCGCGGGAAGGGACGCCGACGCGAACGCATCCAGCCCTCCGACACCGCTGATGGCAAACGGTACTGCCACGATGAATCCGACCAGCATGACGATCAACTGCAGGGTGTTGACCCACGCCGTGCCGAGTAGTCCACCGGCTGTGAAGTAGATCGTCATGATGCCGCCGCCGATCGCCGATCCGACCCAGCGCGGTGCTCCCGTCAGCACGCTGATGATCGCAGCACCGGCGATGAGCTGCGCTGCGAGAATCCACAGGCTGCCGAAGACGACGAGGCCCGTGATCACGGCGCGGACCGCCGCTCCGTAACGGAATTCGAGGAAGTCGCCGGTCGTGTAGAAGTCGTGTTCTTTGGCGAGTGCCCAGAGTCGTGGGCCGACCCAGAAAGCGAGCACGAACGAAGCAAGGCCCGCTGACCCGCTCCACCACCACGCGTTCAGCCCTTCGCGATAGGCGAGACCGGCGACATTGACCGTTGCACCTGCACCGATGTTGGCCGCCAGCATCGACGCCAGCACGAGGCCCGGTCCCAGGCTGCGCCCGGCGACGAAGAACGCGCTGCTCGTCCTCACGTAGCGCGCCGTCCATAGACCGAGGGTGACCACGATCAGGGAGTACACGACGAGAAGAACGAGATGCAGGCTCATGTAATTCAGAATTCAGAATGCAGAATGCAGACTGTGTCTGGCCTTCGATTGGCTCGATGCGAAATGAGGAGTGGTGTCTGCATTCTGAATTCGGCATTCAGAATTACTTGAATCTCGGAGGGACCGTGCCGAGATCCCGTGCGGCGGGAAGTCCTCCGGAAGATGTGGCCTGAACCGCGGCGCGAACGATCGCCTCGGAGAGCGCGTCGGCGGCCAGAGCGCCAATCGTGGTCACGTCAGCCTCGCCCGTCCATGTCGCGGTTGCCAGCGAGAACACCGTGTCGCCGTCCGCGACGGTGTGCGAGGGCGCGACGGCGCGCGCCAGGCCATCGTCGGCCATCAGCGCCACGCGGCTGATTTGTGACTTGGTGAGACGCGCGTTGGTCGCCACGATCGCGATTGTCGTGTTCGCGCCAGGCTGTGGGGCGCTCATGGCGGGCGCCGGCGATCGAAGCAGGACGCGAGCGTCCGCCAAGCGTTTTCCGTCTTCGGTGCGGATACCGGCAACGAGGGCACCGGTGGTCGGGTCGATCACGTCACCGACCGCATTGACCGCGACGATGGCGCCAACGACGAGACCGTTCGAGAGGGAGATCGACGCGGAGCCGATGCCAGCTTTCATCGCACGCTCGCGGCCGCTTCGCAGCTTGCCAACCGTCGCACCCGCTCCAGCGCCAACGTTACCTTCCTCCACTGGTCCGGAGCTCGCCGTCGTGGCCGCGCGGTATCCGCAGTCTGCGGTTGGCCTGATGGTCGAGTTGCCGCCGAAGCCGAGATCCATCAACACGGCCGCGGGAACGATCGGAACGACCGTTCCCGCGATGGAATAGCCGATCTTCCGTTCTTCGAGATAGCGGACGACGCCTTGAGCGGCGTCGAGCCCGTACGCGCTGCCACCCGTCAGGACGATCGCGTTGATACGCTCGACCATGTTCAATGGATCGAGGAGGTCGGTTTCACGGGTTCCCGGCGCAGCACCGCGTTGCGAGACACCACCGACCGCTCCGGCGCCCTCGACGAGGACGACCGTGCACCCGGTCGGCCGTTCGGTGAGTGTGTGATGGCCGACTCGGAGCCCACCGACCTGCGTCAGCCCCTTTTCAGGTGCCATTGGCTTCACCGTCGACTGAACCTGAGTTGAAACCGTAGCCGCAGTCGCCAGCGTGACGACGACCGCCACCAGCTTCCACGTCATAGATCGCTCCATGGTCCGCTACACCTTGGGGTCAGACCCCTTGAGTCGATCACTATCAAGGGGTCTGACCCCGATCATAACGTTGTCGATCAGGCGCGTCGTCCCGACCCAGAGTGCGCCGGCAGCGACGACAGGGCCGGTGACTCGGGCAACGGGCTGGAGGTCGACCGG
>JAICEG010000397.1 GCA_025924295.1 Vicinamibacteria bacterium | reverse complement strand
GCGTGCAGCGCGTTCCACCGCTTCAGCAGTTCCGTCGCGCGCGGGCTCTGTGGGGACAGCGCCGAGTCGAGCAGTTGCCTGTTCGTCGGGAGGACCACGAGCAACGTGAACGGGATGTTCGCACCCAGCAGCAACGAACCGGCCGCCACGCTCGAGTCAGACAGCTGCCAGGCGGCGATCAGTCCGAGCAGAGTTCCGGCGCCCGCGAGTGAGGCCTGCATCGCCGTCGCGCGATGGTAGCTTGGTGCGAACTCTCGCAAGGCGACGTCGTTACCGCACGACACGCGCGCAGGGTGCTCAACCAGGTTGATGTAAAGGGCCGCTCCACAAAAGAGTCCCGCGCAGATCGTCGCGGCGAACAGCATGGCGCTTGGCATTGCAGCATTCTGCCTGAGCCTCGGGTTCGGACGAACCTGATCCGCTCTTGTAACATCGAGCACGACCGATGATTTTTCGGTTCGCCGGACGTCTAAGCATCCAGAGAAGGGAGCCATGGCTTCATGCAGCTGAACACCTACCTGAACTACGGCGGCAATTGCGAGCAGGCGTTTCGTTTCTACGAAGAGCATCTGGGCGGCGGCATCACGATGCTCATGAGGCACGGCGAGCAGCCCGCCGCACAGAACGTGCCGCCTGAATGGAAGAACGCGGTTCTCCATGCGCGGATGACACTGGGAGGGACGGAGATCTTTGGCGCCGACATCCCGCCGGATCGCTTCCAGCCGATGCGAAGCGCGTACCTGTCTCTCACCCTCAACAGCATCGACGAGGCAGAGCGCGTTTACGACCTGCTCAAGGATGGCGGCCAGATCTTCATGAAGATGGAAGAAACCTTCTTCGCGTCGCGCTTCGCGATGTTGCGAGACCGCTTCGGGACGTCGTGGATGATCCTCGGGCCGCGAGCAGGGATGCCGGGCTGAAGCGAATGATTGGACCAGGCTTGATTTCGCTTACTTCGATCTCGGGCCGGCCGGCGGCGCCGCCGTGCTTCCAGGACCGCCGTCGCCGGCAGTCCCGCCGTTGATGATGCGGCCATCGGGCAGCGTCACCAAACGCCCATCGACGATTCGTGCGCCACTCTTCGCGAGATAACCCTGGACGATGAGCGTGTCACCCAGGTCGATGTCGCCCCGGTTGAATCCGCGCCGCGACAACGCGCCGGGGCCGGCGCCTTCAATCGTCCAGCTGTTGACGCGCCCCTTGGCATCGGTCACATCGATATAGAAAAAGCTGTGCGGATTGGTCCATTCGATCTTGGTGAGCTTACCGACAAGCCGGATCGGCTTGTTCGCATCGTACATCGCGGCAAAAGAATGATGAGCGACGAGACGCGACGACGCCGCGGCGGTGATGGCGATCAACACGCACACAGTCAGCAATCTGCTCTTCATGACCATCTGTCTCACAGTCCGTACTTCTCGGGCCCAGGGGGATCCTTGGGCAGCTCCAGATCCTGGTAGCCGTACCCGCGATTACCGTCCGGCCCAATCGCGCCGGCGCCGGGACCGATGTGCGCGGCGTCGATGTTGTTCTCGTTGCAGGCGTACTCGGTCAATCCCTGACCGGGGTCGCCATGTACCCAGGTGCGCGTGAAGGTGAACGGACGCGTGTAGTACTTCAGGTCGGTGACCGTCATCTGCAGCGTGAGATGATGGAAGTCCGGGCGCGTCCAGCGTTCCGTCACACGCGTCTCATCGCTCGTCGGGTTACCGTTTTCGTCCAGCCAGATTTTGTCTCTGGAGCTGTCCCTCAGTCCCACCGTCTCGATCACGAGCGCTTCATCCTCCCAGCGAGCGACGGCAGTGCCGAAGTAGTGAGGTTCTGGACTGGTCGGAGGTTGCCGATTCTCGTCGATAGTGACCCACCGGTGCGTGTTGTAGAAGTAGATCGTCGCCAGCCGCTTCGGCGTGTGCAGGATCTCGAACGGAAGGCCGCTGCCGTTGTGACGCGGGATGCCGCCGAGGATGCAGACGGCTTCCGGATCGACGGTGTGATTCTGGCTGTATAGCAATGCACGTCGGCCGAGATCACTGAATGGCAGTGCGAAATTGGTCTCGTCCTTCCCAAGGTTGCCACCCGGCTTGCCGGCTTCACGCAACGGGCGCCAGTAGCCGGTCAGGTCCGGCTTTCCGTCGAGTCCGCGCGGAGTCTCAACCCGCGGGCCAGAGTACGGACGGCCGCGCAGATCGTTGATCGTGAGCTCGGACGGCGTTTGCGTCGCCGGAGCCGGCGCAGGCGGCACCTGTGCCGGTGGCGCACCGCCAACCGAGAACACGAAGACAACGACGACAATCGCCAGTCCGGGAGCAGTGCGCGCCAACATACCTCTCTCCTCTGCCCTTCGTTACTCTCCGGGTAAATCGGACGGCTTCGGCTTGTTCTTTCGATACAGCCAGTATCCCGTCCCGCGCGAGTCGTACACGGATCCCAATGGAAGGTCCGGCACGATTTGATTGTCAGGCCCAAACCCGCGATTGCCGTTGGGGCCGATCTTGCCCGGCCCCGGCTCGAGATGAGTCACGATCCACGGGGTGTTCCACTCGCAGGAGAACTCCGTCAGTCCCTCGCCAGGTTCCCCGTGGACAAAACTCCGTCGATACACGATCGGCTCCGTGTAGTACGCCGGGTCGGTGTAGGTCAGTTCCAGATTCAGGTGGTGAAAGTCGGGCCGTGTCCACCGCTCGACGACGATCGCGCCTGCGCTGATCGGGTTCGCGTTGTCGTCCAGCCAGACGTTGCCGTCCGCGCTGTCCTGAAAGCCCGACGACTCGACCACGAGCGTGTCGCTCTCCCAGCGGCCGACCGCGTTGCCAAGGTAGCGCGGGTCCTGCTCCGGGTCGCGAGTCCGCCCGTCCAGCCACACCCAGCGATGCCAGCTCAGTGCGTGGAACGTGCCGAGCCGCTGGGGCGTGTGCAGGATCTCGAACGGCAGGACAGTCGTCAACAGACGCGGGATGCCAGTGATGATGCAGCGTGCTTCGGGATCAACAGTCTTGTAGTTGAGCGCCAGCACTTCTTTGCCCTTCGCGGTGTGAGGTAGCGCGAAGTCCGGCCTGTCCTTGCCAAGGTTGCCATCGGGTTTGCCGTCCTCGTGCAGCAACTTCCAGTAGCCGGTGAGCAGAGGTTTTCCATCGGTGCCGCGTGGCGTCTCCTCCGCCGGTCCGGTGTACGGCTTCCCGAGCAGAATGTCAGCGGAGGAACGCCTGACGCGATTGTCCGTGGCAGTCGACTGGCTGCTTCGACATGAGCCGATACCGACTGCTGTTGCCAGCAGGCCGATGCCCACGAGAAGCACTCTCAATATGGGAACCATCACCCCTCTACTAATCAGAAACCGTAACATGGTCAAGCGAAACCTGACGCCAACATGATCTCCTCGACGACTTCCGACCGTTCCGCTCAGCCATCGCTGATTCGTGCGATCGGCCGCTTCAGCCTGACCGCGGCGATCGTCAACGGCGTCATCGGCAGCGGCGTTTTCGGTCTGCCCTCGGCGGTCGCGGCGCTCACCGGCGCCTGGAGCCCGGTCGTCGTGCTCATCGCCGGAGCCTGTGTCTTCGTCGTCCTCCTGTGTTTCGCAGAGGTCAGCAGCCGGTTCGACCAAGCCGGAGGTCCCTACCTGTACGCACGCGAGGCATTCGGTCCGGTCGTCGGGTTCCAGGTCGGCTGGCTGCTCCTCGTCTCACGACTGCTCGCTTGTGCGGCCGCGCTGAACATTCTCGTCGTCTACGTGGGACTCCTCGCACCCGAAGTCGCCACACCGGCTGGGCGCGCCGTCACCATGACCGGGGCGATTGCGATTGCCACGGCGATCAACATCACGGGTGTCCGCCAGGCGACATGGACGGTGAATGCGTTCACCATCGCCAAGGTGCTGCCGCTGCTCCTGCTGATCGTACTCGGTCTACCGCACATCCGCGGTGACGTCCTCGCTGCGCAGGCCGTCGTACGGCCCGACTGGGGCGAGGCCGTGCTCCTGATGGTGTTCGCATACGGCGGATTCGAGTCGATGATTGTCGCCGCCAGCGAAACACGGCGTCCTCGAGAAGACACGGGCCCAGCGCTGATCACGGCCGGAGCCATCGTCACGCTGATCTACTGCCTGCTGCAGCTGGCCATCGTCGGCGTGCTGCCCGATGCTGGTCAGTCAACCACGCCAGTGGCATCGGCTCTCGGCGAGGTCATGGGCGCGAGCGGCGCCACGCTGGGGAGCATTGCGGTCGCGTTATCCGTCTACGGGTGGCTGACCGGCTTCACGCTGATGATGCCGCGGGTGCTCTATTCGATGGCGACGCATCGAGAGCTGCCGGCAGCGGTGGGCCGAGTGCATCCACGGTTTTACACACCGTACGTCGCGATCGTGGCAAACGCAGTTGTGGCTCTCGTCATGGCTCTCTACAGTTCGTTCGCGCAGGCTGCTACGTTCGCGGCGATTGCACGACTCGCGGTCTTTGCCGTCACCTGTGCCGCGTTGCCGATGTTGAGACGAATGCACGGACCGTCGCCGGGGTTCCAACTGCCTGGCGGAACGATGTTCGCCATCGCCGGTACGGCCTTCTCGGTATGGCTGCTGGCCACGCGCAACACGAATCAGCTGTGGATCATGATGGCCATTGTCGCCGCGGGCGTCGTGCTTCGCGCGTCAGCTGGAAGCTCCACGGCATCCCTCAGGACGGCCACGCGTCAAGACCCGCGCCGGTGATGACGCTCACGTAAGTTCACTGCACAGATTGCGTCACTTCGCAAAGTGTGCGGCGAGAGCCTTGATGGTCTCCTCGTTGCCGTGTTCGAAAAACCGACGCATGG
>JAICEG010000396.1 GCA_025924295.1 Vicinamibacteria bacterium | reverse complement strand
TCCAGGCGGCCGACAGGTACCGGTCCATCAGCGATGTGGACACGGTGAGGACGTTCGCGTTGTTGTCGAATCCGAAGGCCTCTTCATCCGGAGGCAGCAACGCGGTCACATCGACCTGCAGTGCAAACAGATCTCGAATCGCGTTTCCGTACTCTGCCCGATTGAGCCGGTGCATCGTCGGTCCGCGGAACGTCGGTGTGGTGAGCGCGGCCTTATCGAGCGTCGCCTCCAGGTGGGAGACGAAGCTGTCGAGCGCAGACTGGTCGGGACGCGGAACGCCGGCCGGCGGCATCATTCCGGCGCGAACCTTCCGGATCACCTTCTCCCACACCTCGGCGCCGGCAGGAATGTTGGCGAGCGATACGCCTTCGAGCGCGAGACCCGCGGTCTTCAGCCGCTCGTTGTGGCAGGTGAGGCAGTACTGCTTCACCAGAGCGGAGTGATCAGGACCGGGTCTGACGGCTTGTGCGGAGGCGACAGCGGCCGGCTGCCGGGCAGTAGTTGCGGCCGGCGCCTGCTGCTCTGCAGACGAGGCCAGAGGCTGCCCCGCCGAATTGGCCAGGGCTGCCACGCACACAGCAAGACACGCGAGAACGCCTCGTCTCATCAGCGGCTCTTTCCCCTGTGTTTCTCAGGGGTTGGGGCAAAAATTATATATCAGTCAAGAGCACTGAGTCGTGAGTGTCCGCAGCGAGGTGACGTTCACTCGCTCCTCCGTCCCGGACCTCGTCAGGAAGCCTTTTGCGGCCACCTTCTGCCCCATCCATCCAGGGGGCGCTCCATAGACCTGCTGCAATCTGAACGATCGCTGGCCAAACGGCACTCGATCGAGGTCAGCGGCTTCAGCGTCCGTGGCGGGTTCCGGGGCACGCGTGCGGATGGGATCGGTCGCCTGGCTGAGCGTCCACGTCCGGCCCATTTGAGCCAGGCAGCCGACCACGTGCACCAACGTGAACTCCAGGCTTCCTCCCTGCCCTGGAACCTTGATGTCTCCCAGTCCGCCAACAGCCAGCTCGGTCATACCGTCCGGGTAGCCATTGAGCTTGAGCAGGTATGCGAGTGCGTCGACGTATTCGGTGCCCGTGAGCGAAGCCGGTGCCTGGCGAGGCATCGTCGTCTGGATCGTCGTGAACACCGCGAGCAGCGTTGAGTCGGCGAACGACTTCGTGAAGCGGGCGCCGGCAAGAACCGGCGCGGTGCCGCCCTCCTTGTGACAGGTGACGCAGTGCGCCTCGAAGACGCTGGCTCCGCGAGCGGCCTGCGCACTGGTGTACACGCCCTGGTCGGCGGTCTTGTCCTGTGCTGAGGCGAATTGGGACGCTGCAATCAATACGAAGAAAAGAAAGACAGTGGCTCGACGCACGTGGACCTCCGCCGTGCAGCAGATTGTGCCCGAAGTGTGGGAGGATCCGATCAGGAACTGACATGAAACTCGTAGAGGAATACGCCGGTGTGGGTGAGCTGAGTGGGCATGGTGAGGTGCTCCCCCAGGTGCGCTACAAGATCGCGAGGTACCACGCCCTTGCCGGCAACGGGCTGCCGATTCCGGGGACGCATCGAATCGAAGGGGCACTCGACCTTCCCCCTAATCACGACGTTGCCGGCTTGATTGGAACGCCGCTCGTCCTTCGGCTCGAAGACGGGCGAGCTCTCGCTGTCACGCTTGCAGACACCGCCGGCCGCGTGCTGTCTGAAGGACACGGCCCGTCGCGCTGTCTGTGCTGCTAGTGCTCTTCCCGAATATGCTTCTGCATGTAGCTGTGATCGGCTCGTAGCTTTTCGGTCCGCGCCTGTGCGCCCTTCTTTCTCACCGCATCGAGGTTGGCCTTCCGGAGCGTTGACGAGCTGACTGCGAACCCCGAAGGCAACTGCTCGAGGTCGGTGCTTCCACAGGAGCAGGCAGCGGGATGTCCCGTGCGTACGAGGGCCTCGAATTCCTGTCCACATTGGCGACAGCGGAAGTCGAAAAGAGGCATGTCTGTGACCGGCATCGTGTCACCGCCGCCAGGTCCAGTCAATCAACGCGCGTGTCAGAATGGCCTCTGGTCTCGATGAAAGCGCGTCGCTTCCTGTTACATGCGTGCGTAACCACCCTCGGTGTCCTTGCTGTCAGCGCCTGCAGGACGTCGACTCCCCCGCCCGCGACGAGCGCTCACCTGGTCGAGCGTTCCCGCGTCAGCATGGGCAGCGCCGTCAATCTGAGCGCGTACACCGCTGACGAGGCAGCGACACTCGCGGCGTTCGAAAGGGTCTTCGCCGAATTCGATCGACTCGATGCGCTGATGAGCGTGTGGAAGGAAGGAAGCGACGTCCTCCGGATCAACGAGGCCGCCGGCCGACATTCAGTTGCCGTCAGCGCCGAAACCCGGGAAGTCCTTCACGCGGCGCAGGAGGTCAGCGACTGGACCGAGGGAAAATTCGACGTCACGTTCGGCGCGCTCTCGGGCATCTGGAAATTCGATCACGACATCGATGGTCAGATCCCCGACCGATCCGAGATCGCCGGCCGGCTTCCGCTCATCGACTATCGTGCGCTCCGGGTCGACGATCGCGCAGGTACCGCAGAGCTCACTCGTCCAGGGATGAAGGTCCACCTCGGAGGAATTGGCAAAGGCTACGCAATCGATCGAGCGGTGACCATCCTCCGCGAGGCCGGACAAACGAACTTCATGATCCAGTCGGGGGGCGATCTCTTCATCGCAGGCCGTCGGGGCGATCGTCCGTGGCGGGTGGGCATTCAGGATCCGCGTGGGGCCCCGAACACACTGTTTGCCGCCATCGAGATCACCGATGCGGCATTCAGTACGTCTGGCGACTACGAGCGATTCTTCATTCGCGACGGGCGCAGGTACCACCACATCATCGATCCCGACACGGGTGAACCGGCGATGGGTAGTCGCAGTGTCACGATCATGGCGAAGACGGCGACGATGTCTGATGGGCTCTCGACCGGCGTGTTCATCCTGGGCGCCGAAAAGGGGATGGCGCTGATCGAACGCCTCGCAGATGTCGAGGGCGTGATTGTGAGCGCCGGCAACGAAGTGAACGTGTCGTCCGGGTTGAAGGGGCGCCTCGCTTTGCTCAGCGCTCCGACGAAATAGGCGTCGGGATCGCCTGTGCTGCGCGCCGGGCGAGGATGTCGGCCTTTCGAATCAGGATCAGATGATGCGGGCACTTCTTCGTGTCCGCGTAGAGCCGCTCACAATCATCGCAGCGCACGCACTCCGTCATCACGATCTTCGGCCCGCGAATCGCACCCCACTCGCACGTCTTCTCGCAGATGCGGCAGGTGCTGCACTCGGACCAGCGCTTGATCCGGAAGACGGTCAGATTGGAAACGATCCCGAGAAACGCGCCCAGCGGACAGAGGAACCGGCAATACGCGTTGCGGACGAACACCGTCGTCAGCAGCAGTGCCCCGAGCATCGTCAAGAGAATCGGTGTGCGGAGGTGTAGGCCGAACATCCAGAACGGTTCGACGTACGGATAGATGAGCGGATCGCTCGTGATCAGGAAGTACGCGATAACGCTGGCCAGGATGCCGTACTTGATCCACGAGGCACGGCGTTCGATCGCGCGCGGAATCTTCACTTGCCACCGCGCCGGGACGATGGCATCGACGAGTTGCGTGAAGGCGCCAAACGCGCAGATGCGACCGCAGTACACCCGCCCCCACAGCACCGTCGAGACGACGGTCACGACAGCCAGCAGGTACCAAGCCATGTTGTAGCGGAAGATCGGGAGATTTCCGCCCATCAGGCCGAACACGTTGACGATGGAGATCAGCTGACTCTTGTAGAAGCCGAGATAGAGGACCGCGGCAACGAGCGTGACGTACTTCAGTCGGACGCTCTTGCGGAAGAAGCTCACGAACGCGAGCACCGAGAAACCGGCGACGGCGGCGAGGTCGATCGACTGGGCCTTGAAGTCATCGGCCCATGTTGGTGCTTCCTCTTCCTCCTCCTCGAAATCCCAACCGCCTTCAGCAGCCGGTTGCTCTTCAGCCGGTTCCTCTTGCGCCTGAGGCGCTTGCGCGACAGCGACCGTCGCGGTCATGCCGCCGACCAGCAGCGATAACGCGAATGCGATCAGCAGGAATGGGCGACCGGGGGTCATTTACTGGGGGCCGGAGGGGTCAGATACGAGCGGGCGATACGCCGGGCACTGTTCCGCACCGCCCGCACTGCGCTCGACATCGTGATCGTGGCGCGTGCGACGGCGTCGATGTCCTCACCCAGCTTGAACGGGTCGCGCACGTCCTTGTTCTTGAACTGCGCCGCGAAACCGGGAAGGTCGATCGAAAAATCGCCATACGGTTCGTGATGCTCGCCCATGACGATGCCGGTCACGACGCCCTTCGTGTCCAACCCGACCAGCATCGCGATCGGCCCGCCATATCCGCGCTCCAGCGGCAGAATCTCCGTGGTCCAGAACGCGTAG
This sequence comes from Vicinamibacteria bacterium, assembly GCA_025924295.1. Lineage (GTDB taxonomy): Bacteria > Acidobacteriota > Vicinamibacteria > Vicinamibacterales > UBA2999 > Gp6-AA40. The sequence goes on along the minus strand of JAICEG010000396.1, from coordinate 390 downwards.
CCGATCACGGTGTCCTTGACCAGGGCCTTCACGTGTGCCGGATCCCCTCCCTTGGGAGAGAATGTCGTGGCGGCTGGAAACAACTGCTTCAGCCGGGCATCTGCCGTTTGGCCTCCGGCCATCGTCAATGCCACACTTCCGACCGTTAGAGAGAGCACAATGGCGAGGCGCTTCATGAGACTCAAAATTATAAGAGATGCGTTGGCCTTTCTCGTCATCATGGGCGCGGCTGCCGGGGTGCAGGCACAGACCGCTGCGGAACCACCAAACCCGCTGACTCTGGTCAAAGGGCTGAAGTGCCAGTTTCCAGCGGCGACATCAGCGTCGTGGAAAGAGGGTGCCCCACAGGCTCAGACAAAAACGCAGGATATGCGCTTCGAAATCACCAAC
>JAICEG010000395.1 GCA_025924295.1 Vicinamibacteria bacterium | reverse complement strand
TCAGGCGTGACCCGGCCGACGATCCCTCCCTTGGTGTACCAGACGTTGCGATCGGGCCCGACCGCGATGTTGATGGGTGAGCCCGTCTGACTCGGAATCGGGAACTCGGTGATCTCACCTTTCATCGTGATCCGCCCGACGCGATTGCCATCAGGACGTCGGCCATCCATCGTACCGGCCAGTTCGACGAACCACATGTTGCCGTCGGCGCCTGCGGTGATATCGCCCGGACCCGAGTTCGGTCGCGGAAGCGTGAACTCCGTGATCACCCCGGCTGGCGTAATTCGTCCGACCTTGCTGGCGTTGAACTCGGAGAACCAGATGTTGCCGTCCGGCCCTGCGGCGAGCGCACGCGGCCCGCTGTCGGGCGTCGGGATCGGGAACTCGGTGATGACACCTGCCGGCGTGATGCGACCGATCTTCCCGCCCGCGAACTCACCAAACCAGATATTGCCATCAGCGCCGAGCGCGATCGCGCGCGGCATGCTGTTCGGGGTCGGAATCGGAAACTCGGTGATCGTGCCGTCCGGCGTGATCCGTCCCATCCGATTGCCGGTGTGCTCCGAGAACCACATGTTGCCGTCGGCGCCGAGGGCGATGATGCGGGGGGAGCTGTTGGGCTGAGGCAGCGGGTGCTCCTTGAGACCTGAGCCGTCGGGGTTCATCCGCCCGATGCGGTTGCCTGCGCTCTCCGTGAACCAGAGCGTGCCGTCCTGGGCAAGCGCGATCGTCGTCGGACCACTCTTCGGATTCGGGAGCGGAAAGGTGGTCACGACCCCATCGGTGGAGAGCGCCTTGTCGGTGGACGTGATCCATCGCTGCTGCGCCATCAGCGCTCCTCCACAGACCAGCATCCCTAGCGCGCACAGCCATTTGCGAGTCATAATAAAGGCTCCGCCGCCCCCACGATCGGGGCGGGCCGGAATGTTAGCTGAACGAAGAACGAAAAACTAAGAACGAAGAACGTCGCGAGCCGTTCTTGCTCATCGTTCTCAGATGTCAGTTCTTCGTTTTGGGTTCTTCGTTTTTAGTTCAAGGTGGGTCGATGGGCCGCGTTTGCCTGCTTGCATGCTGTACGGTCTGGGTTCTCGCAGCTGCCTCGAGCGGCCTTCGTGCCGATCGCGCGGTCGCCGCGGATCAGACGCCGGCGGCAGCACCGGCTCCAGCCCCGCAAGCCACTGCCGCAACCAGCCAGGCGCCCACGTCCGATCAGGCCCTGGTTCAGAAGTACTGCGTCACCTGTCACAACGCCCGCGCGAAGACAGCCGGGCTCTCGCTCGAAGGCGCCAACCCGGCTGAAGCAGCCTCGCACGCCGAGCTTTGGGAAAAGGTCGCAATGAAACTGCGCGGCGGAATGATGCCGCCACAGGGCATGCCGCGGCCGGACGCTGCGACGCTGGAAACGTTCGCCGCCAGCATCGAGAAGACGATCGACGATCGCGCCTTGCGTTCGCCCGACCCGGGTCATAAACCTGTCCATCGATTGAATCGCACCGAGTACGGCAACGCCGTTCGCGACCTGCTCGATCTCGACGTGGATGTCACCAACCTGCTGCCGGCTGACGATGAGAGTCACGGCTTCGACAACATCGCAGGTGTGCTGCGCGTGTCGCCGTTGCTGCTCGAACAGTACCTCGCGGCGGCGCGCTCGATCAGCAGCCTGGCCATCGGCACTGACACCGACCTGGTCCGATCCGATTACCGGGTTCCGCCCGACGACGGGCAGGAAGATCACGTGGAAGGTCTGCCGCTCGGCACTCGCGGCGGGCTGCTCGTCAAGCACAACTTCCCGCAGGACGCCGAATACGAGTTCAGCATCAAGCTCCTGCGCAACATCGTTGGTTACCTCACGGGCCTCGAGTTCGCGCATCAGATCGAGATCAGCATCGACGGCGAACGTGTGTTCCTGGAGCAGGTGGGCGGCGAAGAGGACAACCGCGCGTCGGACCTCGCGATGTCGGCAACCGCGGACAAGATCGACGAGCGCCTGAAGAAGAAAGTGTTCGTCAAGGCCGGACCGCGCATGGTTGGCGTGACGTTCATCAAGCGGAATCACGCGGAGTCGGATGAGCCGCTGCAGCAGCACGAGCGCAATCACGATCTGCAGGACATGAACGGCCTGCCGCTGATCGATCACGTCAGCGTGATCGGTCCGTACAACGCGAAGGGCCCAGGGGATACACCGAGCCGGCGCCGTGTGTTCACCTGCCAGCCTGCATCGACAGCCTCAGAGACGACCTGTGCGAGGACGATCCTGACGAGCCTCGCGAAACGCGCCTACCGACGCCCAGTCACCAGCGCCGACATGGATCCGATTCTCGAGCGCTACGCGGCTGGACGCGGGAAGGGCACGTTCGACAACGGCATCGAGCAGGGGCTCCGGCTCATTCTCGCGAACCCGAAGTTCATCTTCCGGACGGAAACTTCACCCGAGGTGACGAGTCCAAACAGCAGGACGCGCCCTACGGCACCGACTGACGGCCCTGCGATTGCGCGCGTCACCGAATTCGAGCTCGCCACGCGACTTTCCTTCTTCTTGTGGAGCTCGATCCCCGACGATCAGCTCCTCGATGCCGCGACAGAGGGCAGACTGAGTCGGCCTGCCGTGCTGGAACAGCAGATACGTCGCATGCTTGCCGATCCGCGGTCGAGCGCGCTCGTCGACAACTTCGCGAGCCAGTGGCTGATGCTGCGCAACCTGAAGAGCCACATTCCGAATCCGGGTGACTTCCCGAACTTCGACAACGAGCTGCGCGACGGGTTCCGCACCGAGACAGAGCTCTTCTTCCAGAGTGTCGTTCGTGAGGATCGCAGCGTCCTCGATCTCCTGAACGCCGACTACACGTTCGTGAACGAGCGGCTCGCCCGACATTACGGAATCCCGAACGTGTACGGCAGCCACTTCCGTCGCGTCCGGCTGCAGCAGGAAGAGCGTCGCGGCCTGCTCGGCCAGGGCAGCGTCCTGACCGTGACGTCGTATCCCAATCGCACCTCACCCGTGCTGCGCGGCAAGTGGATCCTGGAGAACGTGCTCGGCACGCCGCCGCCGGCGCCGCCGCCCAACGTGCCCGCGCTCAGCGACAACGAGGCGGGGCAGGAGGCGAAGTCGCTGCGGGCACGCCTCGAGGAGCATCGTCGTACGCCCGCGTGCGCGAGCTGCCACCGCGTGATGGACCCGCTCGGGTTCGCGCTCGAGAACTTCGATGGCATCGGGGAGTGGCGGGTGAAGGAACAGGGCGGCAACGTCGACCCCGAGGGTCAGCTTGCCGATGGAACGAAGGTGGACGGTCCGATCGCGCTGCGCCAGGCGCTGAACAAGCACCCCGAGATGTTCGTGCGCACCGTCACCGAGAAGCTGATGACGTACGGGCTGGGCCGCGGGCTCGACCACCGCGACATGCCGCTCGTCCGCCAGATCGCGCGTGAATCGGCCAAAAACAACTACAAGTGGTCGTCGCTGGTGCTGGGAATCGCCCGCAGCGCTCCGTTCCAGATGAAAAAGGCGGCCCAGGTCCAGGCAGTAAGCACGAATTGAAGGCGCAGGCGTAGTTCGATCTGAAACGCCGGGTCCAAAGCGCAGGACCCGGCCTACGGGAGAACCGAGATGTTCGTCACCAAGAAGCACCTGCCGCGCAGAACCTTCCTGAAGGGCGTCGGGGTGAGCATGGCGCTTCCGCTGCTCGACTCGATGATTCCGGCGCGCACGCTGCTGGCCCAGACGGCCGCCCGTCCTCTTCCCCGCCTTGGCTTCGTCTACATCCCGCACGGCGCCATCATGGACAAGTGGACGCCGGCCACGGAAGGCGCCGGGTTCGAGTTCACGCCGATCCTCAAGTCGCTCGAGGCGTACCGTGATCGACTGAACGTCGTCACCGGCCTCGGCCACCGCGCAGCGGATACGACTGCCGTGCATTCCCTCAGCCCGACCACCTGGCTGAGCGGCGTGCGGCCGAAGGCGACCCAGGGGGTCGATGCGTATGCCGGCGTGACCGCCGATCAGATTGCGGCGCAGCAGATCGGCCAGGACACGGTCCTCCCGTCGATGGAGCTGGCAACCGAAGATCACTCGGGGCTGATCGGCTCGTGCGATCGCGACTACGGCTGCATCTACATGAACACGCTGTCGTGGCGGACGCCCACGACACCGATGCCGATGGAGATCAATCCCCGCAAGGTGTTCGAGCGGATGTTCGGCCAGGGCGGCAGCGCGACCGAACGCCTCGCGCGCATCCAGGAAGACAAGAGCATCCTCGACGCGATCACGAAGGACGCGGCGAGCCTCCAGGTGCAACTCGGGGCGTCGGACCGTGAAGTGATGACGCAGTATCTCGAGAACGTGCGCGAGATCGAGCGGCGGATTCAGCGCGCGGAGCAGAGCCAGGGCGACGAGGATCTGCAGTTGCCGTCACGCCCGGCCGGTGTGCCGTTCGACTACGAAGAGCACATCAAGCTGATGTACGACCTGATGGTGCTCGCCTACCAGGCGGACGTGACGCGTGTCATCACGTTCATGGTCTCGCGCGAGGTCAGCAACCGGACGTATCCGCAGGTCGGTGTCACCGACGGACATCACGCCATCTCTCATCACCAGAATCGTGCGGAGAAGATGGAGAAGAACGTCAGGATTCAGACCTACAACATCTCGCAGTTCGCCTATTTCCTCGAACGGCTGCAGAAGACGCCGGACGGGGATGGCTCGCTGCTCGATCATGCCGTCCTGCTCTACGGCAGCAACATGAGCAACAGCAACGCGCACAACAACGATCCGCTGCCCTCGGCGCTGCTCGGCCATGCGCACGGACGCATCAAGGGCGGGCAGCACCTGAAGTATCCGCAGGATACGCGTT
>JAICEG010000394.1 GCA_025924295.1 Vicinamibacteria bacterium | reverse complement strand
GCGATGGTGTCGAACTCGCCGACGATCTCGATCGATCGTGCCTCGAGATCCCAGCGCAGGCGATTGCGGGCACTCGCAGGGCCGACGAGAATGGCGCGCATTCACCGTGCAGGGCGCTCGCCGATGGTCACCGGCACGTCGACCACCGCGTTTCCACGGAGCACCTTGAGCGTCGCCCCTCGGCCTGCTCCTTGAACCGCGAGGAGGTCGAGCAGATCCTCTGGCGAATCCGTCGGCGTGTCATCGAGCGCGAGCACGACGTCACCGACGAGGACCCCCGCGGATGCCGCGGCGCTCCCCGGCGCGACGCCGACGACCAGCAGCGCGGATTCGCGGCCGCTCGATGCCGCCTGCGATTCCGACAACTTGACCGGCTGTCCCATGACTCCGAGATAGCCGCGACGAGCCTGGCCCCGCTCGATGACCCGCTGGGCCGCGGCCCATGCGATCTGCGTGGGGATCACAACGGTCGTGCCGCGAATCGTGGTCGCAGTGGTCACGCCGAGGAGGCCGCCGCTGGTATCGATGAGCGCTCCGCCGGAAAAGCCGTCGTGCATCGGCGCGGTGGTGCGAATGACCTCGTCGATCGCGCGCCGCCGGCCGGTCCGCAATGGTCCGCCGATGACCGAGATGATGCCCGCGCTCGCCGTTACCGAGTTACTCCATGAGCGCGCAACAGCCATCACGAGGTGACCAACGCGCGGCGTACCAGACGAGGCACGCACAGGGGAGAGCCCGAGGTTCTTGACGCGAAGGACAGCAAGGGTGGTCGTGGGATCCCATCCAACCAGTTCCGCGTCGAGGACCGTCCCGTCGGATCGCCGCACGTGCAGTCCGTCTTCGCTGCCGATCGCGCGCATCGTGCTGAGGACGATGCCATCGGAATGGACCAGGCCGGTCGCCGGCCGGCGGTGTCCCTGTACCTGGATGACCGACGAGGTGACCGCGGCCACCGCATCGGCCATGTGATTCGAAAGTTCGTTGAGCATGACGCGATCGTGGCAGATGCCGACGACTGCAATCATCACCCATATGGGCGGGATCGCGCTGTAGCGTAGGCCGGGTCTTGCTTTGTAGACCCGGCGGGTCCATAAAGCAGGACCCGCCCTACGATGCCTGGATCAGAAGGAGACGGTGACTCGCAGATTGCCGGAGTTGTCCGTCAGCACGTCGTCGTTGATGCCCAGATAGAGCCGGCCAGTATCGCGAACCCGGAACGGACCCGAGTCTCCACCGATGAAGAAGAACTCATTGCGGTCGCCGACGCGACCGATCAGTGCAGCGGCCGGACGATCGGGAAGTGGGCGGCCGGGATTGAGCGGGGAGTTGCGTTCGCCTTCCGCACCATCGCGACGATCGCGGCCCCAGCGCGTCTCGCCCTGGGACGAGAAGTAGATCTGCTGGCCGGCACGCACGTCGATACCGGTGTCGGTCCAGGGCTGGCGAGCGTCCACGACAACCTGGCGCTCCCGCATGCCTCGTGCCGGCCCACCAATCGGCGCGTTGCGATCATCGTTGCCGCGGCCGCGACTCGAATCGTTGCCCGTGAACTCAATCCGATCCACCTCATCGCGGGAGATCCGTATCGTGCGGCGTCGGCCGCCACCGCGCTCCTCGAACTCGATCTCGGGGCCGTACACACCGAGGAGCGCGCCCTGCACTCGGCGGCCATCGTTCAACACCAGCGTATCGGCGTGCACGAACGCAGTGACCGTTATGGAGAACAGGCTCGCAAACAAGAGACGGAGCTTCATGACGTTCCTCTGGGCCGATGTATCGGGAGAACGAGTGCAGGTCGCCAGCCCTTCCGCCGACACTCTGATCGCGCTACTCTGGAGGTAGCAAGCTCAATGCCTGTTCTCCCGGTCCGCTTGTCCTGTCCTGGTGCCGTTCTGACGGTATTGCTGTCCCTTACGGCGGGCGTCGGTGTCTCCAGTCAAGGCAGCGCACCATCCCTGGCCATCGTGAACGCACCCGGTCCGCTGAAGCCGGGCGGTGTCGCATTGATCACCGTCACGGCGACACACGATCTCGTGGAAGTGACGGGTGGCGTGTCAGCTCGTCCGGTGCGTTTCTGGAGCGGCTCGTCGCCCAGAGAGTGGAGCGCGCTCGTGGGCATCAACGTCGACGCCGCACCCGGCTCGCTCCCCTTGACGATTGAGGGGCGCACTGCGGACGGGAGCACTGCCGTGACGAAGGCATCCTTGCTCGTCGTGCGACATCAGTTCGAGACACGACGGCTGCGGGTGGATCCGAAGATGGCGAACCCGCCCGAATCGGAAGTCGCGCGCATCAAGCAAGAGGCGCAGGCCATGGCCGAGGCGTTCGCGATCGTCACGCCGCAGCGATACTGGCATGGACCGTTCAACGCGCCCGTGCCGGGAACGGCAACCAGCAGCTTCGGGCGATTGACAGTGACCAACGGTAAACCTGCCGGTCGCCATCAGGGAGCGGACTTCCGCGCGGCGACGGGCACACCGGTCCAGGCTCCGAATGCCGGTCGTGTCGTGATCGCCCGGAACCTGTACTTCGCGGGAAACACCGTGATCCTCGATCACGGCCTCGGTGTGTTTTCACTGCTCGCGCATCTCTCCCGCATTGCGGTCGTACCCGGGGCCACGGTCGCGCGCGGCGATCTGCTCGGTGAATCAGGGGCAACTGGCCGAGTCACGGGACCCCATCTTCACTGGGCCGTGCGGTTTGGTGAGATGTCGGTGGACCCGGTTTCTCTGATGTCGGTGTTGGCGAAATCTCCTGACGAGGCCGCTCACCCTTCGCATTGATCCGCGAGTCGCGGGCGCCGACGCGGCCAAAGCGATCGTTCTCGCAGATAATGCTGACAGGAGGGATTAATGTCGGTTTCACGTCTGTTCGTATTCCTGGGGGCCTGCGCGCTCCTGTTCGTCGGAGCTCGATCGTCGGCCCAGCAGCCCACGCCTGCGGCCAGCACTCCCTCGGGAAACATCGAGCACGGACGCTATCTCGTCGAGCGCGTCGCGATGTGCTACGAGTGTCACTCCACGCGCGATCTCCAGGGCAACATCGCCCCGGGCACGAGATACAACGGAGGGCCAATGCCCATGCGGCCACCCTGGCGCTCCGATTGGCCGCTGCAGATCCCCCGCATCGCCGGCCTGCCTGGCTACACTGATGCTGAAGCGATTCGTCTTCTGACCCAGGGCGCCATCAAGCGCGACGGAACGCAGCTGCGATATCCCATGCCGAGGTTCCGCATGTCGCCGCAGGACGCTGCGGATGTGATTGCCTATCTGCGATCGCTCTAGAACCGAAAGAAATCAACTCCCAACCAACTCCCAACCTCCAAGGCAACGAAGTAGCTCGATGCGTTGGGAGTTGGGAGTTGGAGATTGGGAGTTGACTAGTACGTCACGCGCACACGGTACTTCAGCGTTGCGCTTCCACTCGCAGCCACCGGCACGTTGAACTGTGCGGCCCACGCATCGGACTTGCTCCACTGATGGCTGGTCGTCAGCATGCGCCAGGTGCCACCGATCGGCTCGTTGACTTCGACGACGATCGGTGACGTCTTGTGGTTCCGCAGGACGACCTCGTATTCCATTTCGTACACGTTGGAGGTGATCTTCTCGAAGTCGGTCTGCTTCCGTTCGGCCACGACGTCGAAGGCATTGCCAATCTTCAGCTTGAGCGTTTCGTCGGTCGGCGTATGCTGGATACGATCTTCGCCAACGAACTGCGTGCCACCTCTTGAGTCCGCCTGGTAGACGCGAACAACACCCGCCGGCATCGGAATGCCCAGTCCAACCTCGTCGTCGTTCTTGAACTGATAGAAGACCTGCACGACGTCCTTGATCGGCGCACCCGGCTGCTGCGCGTTCCGGTAGTAGAAGGCCTGGCCGTCGACGACGTAGCGTTTGGTGACGGGGAAGCCGGTGGCGTCGAGCATGCTGACCTGCTTGGTCTGGTTGTTGTTGATCGTCGTCTTGCGATCCAGCGTGTACAGGTGGTAGTCGGAGAACGCTTCCTGCGTCATCTCGCGTGCGGCGCTGGCCGCAGCCAGCTTCGCCACGCGCTCCTCGAGCTCCATTCGATCGCTTCTCGCGTAGACGCGATTCAGATCTCCGGCAACCAGCTGCAGCGCGGCGTTCCGGAAAGCTGTGCCGCTGCCGTTGGTCACGGTGACCCAGCCGTTCAAGTCAGCTGCCTTGTCGTCGCGGGCCACGGTCAGGACGTAGTCGGCGTTCCACTGCATGTTGGTGGCGAGATACGACGCTTCCACGCGATGGCGTGTCGCGCCGTCGTTGTTGAGCGACCAGATGAGCGTCGGGCGCGAGAACAGGTTGCCGGGGAGCTCGGGGAAGCGAATGTGATCCGCCCCGAGGCCAGTCACGATCTCGTTCCCGATCTGCCAGACGGGCGCGTTGTTGTAGCTGAGCAGACGCGCGGTCACCGGCTCTTCGATCGTCCGGCCATCGTCTTGCCGGCGGCGTATGAGCGTCACATCGCGGCCCACGTATTTGCGCAGCAGCTTGTCGGGCTCCAGCAGGTCGTACTCGTAGTTCTGCTCGAGTACGCTCACTCGACTCGGCTCGGTGAGAGACCGGAAGTGGACGGTCGCGGGGTTGACCGTTGCGGCAATGTCCATGAACTGCAGGTCGAAGGTGCCGCGCGGCAGCTGCAGCGTGCGAACGTCGCGGACGAGAGCGATGTTCGAGTTGTAGACCGTGATCGCCAGCTCGGTCTGGTCGTCGAGCGTGGACGTGTCCTGGCCTCCCGCCGCCGCGGCTCCGGCCGCGATGGCACGTGACGCGTGATGCTGCGCGACGCCGACCGCAAGCGCGAGTACCGGCGCGGCCAGCCATATCCGGGCATTCATG